>NZ_JBFAPH010000081.1:0-20379 GCF_040675635.1 Streptomyces sp. NPDC049577 | reverse complement strand
GACGACTCCGGCCGCGACGGCCGCCGGCAGCCCGCGCGGCGGGTTCCCGGTCTCCCGCACGCGCCCCGGCTCCGGGCCCTCGGCCGCCGGGAGCGCGTCCCCGTTCAGCGCGTCCCCCGCCCCCGCGGCCCGGGCGGCGACCGGACCCGGCAGGGCCGCGCTCGCACCGGTGCGGGCCCGGCCGACCCGGCCGACGGAACGCACCGAGCCGTCCGCGGCCAGCAGCACCCGCTTGTCGTTGGGGTGCGCGAAGTCGAACAGCCCGGCGAGGGAGCCGGCCCTGCTGTCGAAGGAACCGGCACCGATCCGGCCGGTGTGCCAGTTGTCCTCGATGAAGCGCAGGACCGACGCCTGCTCGGTCGGGGTGTGGTCCACCGCGTTGACCCTGCTGTACGGCGAGATCACCAGCAGCGGCAGCCGGGGCCCGGGCCCGCAGCGGCCGTACCGTCCGCCGGCCGGCCGGGGGCCGCGCCGGCAGGCCGACGCGTCGACGGGTTTGCCGTTCGAGCCCCTGGCGGCGATCCGCGAACCGTTCAGCGGCTCGGCGTACGCGTGGTCGTACCAGCCGTCGGAGTCGTCGTAGGCGATGACGATCGCGGTGTCCTTCCACTGCGGGGCGCGCTGGATCTTGTTGATCCATGCGACGAGGAAGTGCTGTTCGTCCAGCGGCCCGGAGTAGCCGGCGTGCCCGTCCTGGTAGGCGGCGGGCTTGAGGAAGCTGACGGCCGGCAGCCGGCCGGCCCGCAGGGCGGCGTCGAAGTCGGCGAGGTCGTAGGCGTGGTTGGCCCGGCCGCGGTGGCCGATCTCGGCGACGGACGCCGGCGGCAGGTGGTGCGGGTTGGCGGTGGACCGGTAGTACTGGAACGGCGCGTGGTGCGGGCTGTAGTCGGCCACCGCGGCGCCCGCGCCGTTGGTGTGCGTGCGGCCGGAACAGGCGGCGTGGTGGCCGGGCCGGCCGTCCCAGGGCCGGCTGGGCCGGAAGCCGCCCTGGAACCAGCCCCAGGTGACGTGCCGGGCGTTGAGCAGGTCGCCGATGTTGCGGCCGCGCAGCGCCGCCAGGGGGCTCCTGCTCCGGTGGTCGCGCCCCGAGCAGTCGTCGTAGGCGGGGTCGGGGTCGTTGATCAGCGTGCCCACGCCCCTGGTGTCGGGGGCGGCCACGGCGTACGGGTCCGGTTCGCGGGTCTGCCGGGGGTGCTCGGTGCCGGAGGCGGGATCGGTGGAGACCACGCCGTCCGTACGGCCGGAGACCAGGTTGACCGCGCCCGGCGTGGACGGGCCGTAGGTGGTGCCGAAGGAGCGGTCGCTCATGGCGTAGTGCTGGGCGTAGTTCCACAGCGCGGTGACGGTGTTGCCGTCGTAGTAGTCCATGACCAGGCCGGGTTCGCCGTAGAGCCGGCCGGAGCAGGTGCCGGAGTCGGTGTGCTCGACGTAGCGGTCGGCCCGGCCGCCGTTCGCGGCGTACTGCTCGGGGCCGTAGGAGTGGTTCTGGTCGCAGGTCATGGCCCGGTCGGGGCCGAGCCGCCGGGGCGGGTACCGGTTGGGGTTGTGGCGCAGCAGCCCGGCGGTGCGGAGGTTGTCGACGCGGCCGGGCGTGGCGCGGGCGGGGACGAAGGGGGTGCCGTCGGTGTTGGCGGCGGCGGGGTAGGTGGCGAAGTAGTGGTCGAAGGAGACGTTCTCGTCGAAGATCACGACGAGGTGCTTGACGGGGGTGGCGGTGGCCGGGACCGCGGCGGGGACGGTGGCCGGGCCTGCGGCCGGGACGGTGGCCGTGGCCGCCGGGATGCCGGCCGGGCCGGCCGTGAGCGCCGCCGCGGCGAGCACCGCCGCCGCTGCCCCGCGCCGCCGGAGTGCGCGTACGCCGCTGGTGGTTCCCGCTCCGGTGCCGGTCATGCGTGGTCTTCCTCTCGGCTCCGGCCCTCCAGCAGCGCGCGCCCGAACCAGTCCGCGCGGTCCCGCACACCGGGCAGCACGAAGTAGTAGCCGCCGCCGAAGGGCTTGACGTAGTCGGTCAGCGGCTCGCCCGCCAGCCGCTTCTGCACGGCCTCGAACTGCCGCACCGGGTCGCGCTGGTAGCAGCAGAACAGCAGGCCCATGTCGAGTTCGCCGTCGCTGTCCAGACCGCGGTCGTAGCTGTACGAGCGGCGCAGCAGGCGGCGTCCGGCGGAGTCCGGGGTGCGCGGGTCGGCCAGCCGGATGTGGCTGTCCAGCGGGATCACCTCGCCGCCGGGGTCCTCGGCGTAGCGCGGGGCGTCGGACTCCCGTTCGCCGTCGAGGGGCGCGCCCGTCTCCCGGTCGCGGCCGAGCATCCGCTCCTGCTCGGCCAGCGGCACGCGGTCCCAGAACTCGACGAGCATCCGGATCGCCCGGACGACCTGGTAGCTGCCGCCCGCGGTCCACGCGGGCTCGCCCGCCCCGGGGCCCGTCCACACCAGCCGGTCCATCAGCGGGGCGTCGCGGGGGTCGGGGTTGGCGATGCCGTCCTTGAAGCCGAAGAGGTTGCGGGGCGTGCCGGAGGGGCGCGGGGGCGGGGTGAAGCCGTCCAGCCGCCAGCGGATCTGCATGCCGCCGCGCGTGTGGCGGGCGATGTCGCGCAGGGCGTGCAGGACGGTGTCCCGGCTGTCGGCGCACAGCTGGAGCGCCAGGTCGCCGTGGCACCAGGCGGGGTCGAGGTCGTCGTCGGGGAAGACCGGCATGGCGGTCAGCCGGCGGGGCCGGCGGGCGGCGAGCCCGTACCGCCCGTCGAACAGCGAGGCGCCCGCCGCCAGGGTGAGCCGTACGGCGCCGGCGGCCGGGATGCGGGGGCCCAGCAGTCCGGAATCGGGCGGCGGTCCGGTGATGCCGACGGGTTCGGGGTCACCGCCGGCGGTCAGCAGCCGCGCCCGCGCGGTGACGGTGCGCAGCAGCTCGGCGAGTCCGGCGCGGTCGTCGGCGGTGACGTCGAGGGCGGCGAAGGCGGTGGCGCGGGCGGGCGGGGTGAGGAGGGCGGTCTGGTGGGGGCCGTGGAAGGGGATGCGGGTGCGGGTGTCCTCGCCGTACACGTCGTCCGGGCCGTGCCCGGCGCCCCGGTTCTCCGCGCCCCGGCGTACGTGCGGCAGTGCGCTCATCGCGGCCGCGCCACCGGCCAGTCCGCGCAGCAGTCCGCGGCGCCGTACGAGGCCGGCGCTCATACGGTCCTCCGTACGCCGCAGACGGCCGCGACGTCCGCCAGGCGTTCGGCGAGATCGCCGAAACGTGCGTCGATCCTCTCGCGGTCCGCGCGGCCGAGGCGGGCGAGCGGGGTCCAGGTGCCGGAGCGGAGGTGGATTTCGAGGGTGCGCCGGGTGCGGGCGAGCCGGTCGTCGAGGGCGGCCAGGCCCGGGTAGCGGGTGCGCAGGAGGGGGCGGAGGCGGTCGACGAGCCGGCGGGTGGCGTCGAGCCGGGCGCGGGCGGTGGCCAGTCCGGTGCCGCTGCCGTAGTCGGTGCGGCCGGTCAGCTCGCCCCGCAGGGTGTCCTCGGTGATCTCGTGCACGCGGCGCGCGAGATCGGCGGGGTCCAGCCGGGCCAGGGCCCAGGCGTCCCGCAGGCGGCGCGCGTCGGCGGCGAGCCGGGCCGTGGCGCGGCGCAGGGCGGTGCCGTCCTCGCCGTGCCACAGCCCGTACTCGACGCGGTGGAATCCCGTGAAGCGCGGGTCGTGGACACCGCCGGGCAGGCCGGCGGTCGTACGGTCCAGCGCTGCGGCCGGCTCGCCGGGCCCGTCGAGCGCTTCGAAGGCGTCGTAGGCGGCGCCCAGGCGGGCGTAGCCGAGGTGGGCGGAGAGCCAGGCCGTGCGGGCGGCGGACCGGTCGCCGGCGTCCACCGCCGTGCGCAGGGCGCCGGTTCGGGCGACGAGCTCGTCCAGGCGGCGGGCCGTCCACGCCTGTTCGGCGAGGGCGGCCGGGATGAGGTCGTGCCGGCTGACGGGCACGGCCGCCGGCCCGGTGCGCCCCGGGCCGGTGATCCGCACGGTGGGGCCGGTGACGGCGTCCGCGTCCTCGTGGAGGCACACGAACGCGTAGGAGCCGGCGCCGAGCCGGGCCCGCAGGACGCGGATGGTGCCGGGGGCGAGGGGCTCGGTCTCGGCGAGGACGGCGGCGCCGGCGTCCTGCAGACGGACTTCGGCGGGGGTGGTGGCGGTGTTGCGTACGGCGATGCGTTGCAGGCCGGGGTGGGGGTGGGTCCAGCCGGTGCCGCAGTTGCCCGGGGAGGTCTCGACCGTGGTCGGCGTCCCCGCCGTGAGCACGGTTGCGGCCAGGAGCGTTGACGTTCGCAGCACGTTACTGACGTTACGTCAGGATTCTCGCCGTTTCGGGGCGGTTCTGCCCACCCGCCCGCCTGTCGCCCGGAACGTTACGGCCTTCGGGGTAACGAGTGGGCGGGCGGGTCAGGCCCCCAGCCACACCCTGCGGTTGCGTGCCACCGTGTGGACGCGGTCCACGCGGTCCGGGTGGAGGACGCCGCCCAGCGTGCCCAGGCTCGCCACCTCCCCCTCGCCCAGGAGCCGTACGTCGTCCGCCGCCGTCTCGGTCGCGCCGGCGCCGACCAGGACGAGCACCGGCAGGACGCGCACCAGGAAGCCGCATCCGCGCGTGAGGGCGAGCGAGGCGCGCGCGGCGCACTGCCGGACCCGGCGGACGTGGGGCTGGGGCTGCCGCTCCCGCCCCGGCCGGGCAAAGACGCAGAAGACACCGCCGGGGCCGATCAGCAGATGGGAGATGACCGCGTCGCCCGGCAGGACGATCGAGTGGACGACCTCCCAGCCGCCCGGCGTCAGCGCGTCCAGCTCGGCGCCCACGAGTTGTTCGGCCGCCAGCTCCGCGCGCCAGGCGTCCTCCACGGGCCGGCGGCCGAGCAGCCGGGCGAGCACCAGCCGGGCTCCCGCGGTCCGCGAGCCGTCGAGCCGGGCGCGGAGCGTCTCGCCGGGGCGGTTCGGGGCGAGGTCGTCGTCGGGCGGCAGGAACAGCCGGTCGGGATCGTAGGGCCTTCCGTCCGCGCCCCTCTTCGCCTCCGGCCGCTCGCACACGCCCATCACCCCCACCCGCCATACTGCCGCAGAAGCGCGAGGCCCAACCCGATCGGCCGCGCGGTCTTGCCCCGCATTTGACCGCCCCGGCGGCCCCGGCGGCTCTTCGGGCGCATTCACGCCCGACATCCCCGACATCGTGGCACGGTGCTTTACTTCACCCCCGTCCGACCCAATTATCCAATTTGTCGTAAATGGATATGAAGGGACGGTCAGTGCGAACAGCAGCCGTGTACGGAACCCTTTCAGCCCTGCTCCTCACCGGGCTCACGGGCCTCCCCGCCACCCCCTCCCACGCGGCTGCCGCGCCCCCGGGCGGCCGGGCCGAGTCGCACGGGGTGGCCCTCGCCGCCCAGCGGGCCGCCGCCAAGGGCATCGCCTTCGGCGCCTGCCCGGCCGCCGAGAACCTGCCCGCCCCCATCGAGTGCGGCACCGTGTCCGTCCCCCTCGACTACGCGCGCCCCGACGGCAGGCACATCCGCCTCACTGTCAGCCGCGCCCGCGCCACCGGGCCGGCGTCCGCCCGGCAGGGCGCCCTGGTGTTCAACCCCGGGGGGCCCGGCGGAAGCGGCATGTTCTATCCGCTCATCGGCCGGCTGCCGCAGTGGCAGAGCGTCGCCCGCTCCTACGACATCATCGGCTACGCGCCCCGCGGGGTCGGCCGCTCCGCACCGCTGTCCTGCGTCAGCCCGGCCACCTTCATCAAGGCCCCCAGTGACGCCCCCGAGCACCCCTCCGCCGCGTACAAGAAGGAGCGGATCGCCCAGGCCAGGGCCTACGCACGCGGCTGCGCGCGCAAGGGCGGCTCGGCCCTGCGCTTCTACACCAGCCTCAACAACGCACGCGACCTGGACGTACTGCGCGCCGCGCTCGGCGAGCGGCGGCTGAACTATGTGGGCGCCTCCTACGGCACCTACTTCGGCGCCCTCTACGCCACGCTCTTCCCCCGGCATGTGCGGCGCATGGTCTTCGACAGCGTGGTCAACCCCGACCCGCGCAAGGTCTGGTACGGCAACAACCTCGACCAGTCCGCCGCCTTCGACCGGCGGTGGGGCGACTGGCGGCGCTGGGTGGCCCGCCACGACTCCGTCTACCACCTGGGCCGCACCGCGAAGGACGTCGAATCCGCCTATCACAGGGCGAACCGGCGCCTCGCCCGCCGGCCCGCCGGCGGCAAGGTCGGCCCGCAGCAGTTGCAGGACGCGCTGCTGAAGGCCGGCTACAGCGACTCCTACTGGGCGCGCGACGCGAACGCGCTCTCCGCGTACCTGCGGGGCGACGAGCAGCCGCTGCTCGCCATCGCCGCCCCCGACCCGGCCACGGCCCGGGCGGCGGAGAACCAGAACGCCGTCTACACCGCCGTCGAGTGCAACGACGCGCCCTGGCCGCGCTCGTGGGAGGTCTGGAACCGGGACAACACCCGGCTCGCCCGCCGGGCGCCCTTCGAGACCTGGAACAACGCCTGGATGAACCTGCCCTGCGCGTACTGGCAGGTGCCCCGCCAGCGCGCGGTCGACGTCGGCGTGCACGGACGCGGCACGCTGCCGCCCACACTGCTGCTGGCCGCCGAACGGGACGCAGCCACCCCCTACCGCGGCGCGCTGGAGCTCCAGCGCCGGCTGCCCGGCGCGGCCCTGGTCACCGAGCGGGGCGCGGGCACGCACGGCATCGGCGGCGGCGCGAACGCCTGCGTCAACCGGCACCTGGAGACGTATCTGCTGAGCGGCGAGCTCCCGGCCTGGCGCTCCTACTGCGGGCCGCGCCCGGAGCCGAGGGCGACCACCTGAGCGGACCGCACGACGAGGGGCCCGGCCACCGGCCGGGCCCCTCACGTATCAGGCCAGGCCCGCGACCAGCTCGGACACCGGCTTGCGCCGCCCCGTGTAGAACGGCACCTCCTCGCGCACGTGCATCCGCGCCTCCGAGGCGCGCAGGTGACGCATGAGGTCGACGATGCGGTAGAGGTCGTTGGCCTCGAAGGCCAGGATCCACTCGTAGTCGCCGAGGGAGAAGGACGCGACCGTGTTGGCGCGGACGTCGGGGTAGCCCCGGGCCATCTTGCCGTGGTCGGCGAGCATGCGGCGGCGGTCCTCGTCGGGCAGCAGGTACCAGTCGTACGAGCGCACGAAGGGGTAGACGCTGACGTAGTCGCGCGGGGTCTCGTCGGCGAGGAACGCCGGGATGTGCGACTTGTTGAACTCGGCCGGCCGGTGCAGCGCCATGTTCGACCAGACCGGCTCCAGCGCGCGGCCCAGCTTGGTGCGGCGGAAGAGGTTGTAGGCGTCCTGGAGGGCGTCCGAGGTCTCCGAGTGCCACCAGATCATGACGTCGGCGTCCGCCCGCAGACCCGACAGGTCGTACGTGCCGCGCACCGTGACGTCCTTCTCGGCGAGCTGGGCGAAGAGCTCCTCCACCTCGTCCGCCCAGCCGGCGCGGTCCTGCGGCAGCACGTCGCGCAGCTTGAACACCGACCAGAGGGTGTAGCGGATGACCTCGTTGAGGTCCTTGGCCTTCTTGCCGGCGTTCGGGGTCTTCACAGGGGCGTCAGTCATGTCCCTATTCTCCCCCGTCGCCCCCGGCGCCCTCCGCCAGGGTCGCCAGAAGTTCACCGGCGGCCCGCCGGCCACTGGAGACACAGGCCGGGATGCCCACGCCGTCGTAGGCGGCGCCGCACACCCGCAGGCCGGGCAGGCGGGCGATGTGGTCCCGGACGCGGGCGACCCGCTCCAGATGGCCCACCGGGTACTGCGGCAGCCCGCCGTGCCAGCGGGTCACCCGGCTGTCCACCGGGGCCGCCGCCAGGCCGACGGCCTCGCCGAGGTCCTTCAGGGACATCGTCACCAGCTCGGCGTCCTCCCGCCCCAGGTCGGCCTCGTCGCCGAACCGCCCGATCGAGGTGCGCAGGACGAAGAGGTCCGGATCGGCATCGGCGTTCCACCGCCACTTGTTGGCCGAGAAGGTCGACGCCTTGATCTTCCGGCCGTCGACGGGCGGCACGAGGAAGCCGCTGCCGTGGAGCAGCGCCTCGACGTCCGAGCGGCGGAAGGCCATGGTCACCAGGGCCATGGAGGCGTACTCGACGGTGCCGAGCTCGGTGGCCGCGGCCAAGGCCGCGCTCTCGCCGGAGGGCAGCAGCGCCGCCGTCACGGGGGCCGGGGTGGCGAGCACGACGGCGTCGGCGGCCAGGACCTCGCCGTCGAGGGTGACGCTCCAGCCCCCCTCGGTGCGGGCGAGGCGGCGTACGGGGGCGTGCGTACGGATCCGGGCGCCCCCCGCCCGGAGCGCGTCCGCCACCGCGAGCGGGAGCCGGCCGATGCCGCCGTCGAGGCCGGCGAAGACCGGGCCGGACTGCTGCCGGGCGGCGGCGCGCGTCTGGAGGTCCCGGACGGCCCCGGTCAGGGTGCCGTGGGCCCGGGCGGCCTCGAAGAGCTGGGGCACGGCCGCCCGCATGGAGATCCGGTAGGCGTCGCCGGCGTAGACGCCGCCCAGCAGCGGCTCGACCAGCCGGTCCACCACCTCGCGGCCCATCCGCTCGGCGATGTAGGAGCCGATCGCAACGTCCTCGCCGAGCTCACTCGGCGGCAGTTCCTCGTCCCGCGCGATCCGGGCGAGCCCCTCGGCGGAGACGACGCCGGAGGCGGACAGCTCGGCGAGGTCGCCGGGGACGCCCATCATGTGGCCCTTGGGCAGCGGCCGCAGCTCGCCGCGGGTCCACAGCAGCGCGGTGGCGGCGGGCGCCACGAGGTGCTCGCCGAGCCCGGCCGCGCGGGCCAGCGCGACGCCCTCGGGGCGGCGGGCCAGCATCGACTCGGCGCCGAGATCGACGGGCATGCCGGCGATCTCGCCGGTGAGCAGCTTGCCGCCGACGCGTTCCGACGCCTCCAGGAGGGTGACCCGCGCACCGCCCTCCAGCAGCCGGTGGGCCGCCGCCAGCCCGGAGATCCCGCCACCGATGACGACGACGTGCCGCCCAGAAGTCCGCGATGCGCTCATGTCCCCACTGTCTCAAACCGCCGGGAACCGGCTGCTCCGGCCCCATGGACACGGCCGGCCGGCCATTGACAGGGCCGGGCACCCCGCCGAGACTCGCGCGCACCACGATCAGCCACTCGATCATCAGCCCGAACGGTTACGGAGACCCCCATGAACGACCGCATCCGGGACGTGTACATCGTCGACGCCGTCCGCACCCCGGTCGGCAAGTACGGCGGCGCCCTCGCCTCCGTCCGCCCCGACGACCTCGCCGCGCACGTCGTGCGCGCCCTGGTCGACCGGGCGCCCGCGCTGGACCCGGCCCGCATCGACGATGTCGTCCTCGGCAACGCCAACGGGGCGGGCGAGGAGAACCGCGACGTGGCCCGCATGGCCGTGCTGCTCGCCGGGCTGCCCGTGACCGTGCCCGGCGCGACCGTCAACCGGCTGTGCGCCTCGGGCCTGGAGGCCGTCGTCCAGGCGTACCGGGCCATCGCCCTCGGTGACGCCTCCGTGATGATCGCGGGCGGCGTGGAGTCGATGAGCCGCGCCCCCTGGGTGCTGCCCAAGCCGGAGCGGGCCTTCCCCGCCGGCCACCAGCAGGCGTACTCCACGACGCTCGGGTGGCGCATGACCAACCCGAAGATGCCGCCGCGCTGGACGGTGTCCCTCGGCGAGGGCGCCGAGCTCATCGCCGAGAAGCACGGCATCGGCCGGGAGCAGCAGGACGCGTTCGCGTTCGCCAGCCACGAGAAGGCGGCCCGCGCCTGGAAGGACGGCGCCTACGACGGCGAGGTCGTCCCCGTGCCCGGCGCCGAGCTCGCGCGGGACGAGTGCATCCGCGACACCACCTCCCCCGAGGCCCTCGCCAGGCTGAAGCCGGCCTTCCGCACCGAGGGCGGCACGGTCACGGCCGGCAACTCCTCGCCGCTCAACGACGGCGCGGCGGCCCTGCTGCTGTGCGACGAGGAGGGCCTGAAGGCCACCGGCCGGGAGCCGCTGGCCCGGGTACGGGCCTCCGCGGTGACCGCCATCGAGCCGGATCTGTACGGCCTCGGTCCCGTCGAGGCGGTCCGGCGGGCCCTGGCCAAGGCCGGGCGCGCATTCCCGGACCTGACACACTTCGAGCTCAACGAGGCTTTCGCGGCCCAGGCGCTGGGATGCTTGGCTGAATGGCCCGACCTCGACCCCGGTCTCGTCAACCAGCGCGGCGGCGCGATCGCGATCGGCCACCCCCTGGGGTGCTCCGGCGCCCGGCTGGCCGGCTCGGTCGCGCACCAGCTGGCGGCGGCGGGGTCGGGCACGGGGGTGGCGGCGCTGTGCATCGGCGTCGGACAGGGCCAGGCACTGGTCCTCGAACGCTGACCGAGGCACGACCCGCTTTCGGAGAGGTATCCCCCATGCGCACCACCGTCGGCATCATCGGGGCCGGCCCCGCCGGTCTGTTGCTCGCCCGGCTGCTGCACCAGGCGGGCGTGGAGTGTGTGGTCCTGGAGGCCCGCGACAGGGCCTATGTGGAACGGCGGCAGCGGGCGGGGCTGCTGGAGCAGGGCGCGGCGGACATCCTCCGGGACTGCGGCGCCGGTGACCGCCTGGACCGGGAGGGCCTGCTCCACCGGGGCTTCGAGCTGCGCTTCGAGGGCCGCTCCCACCGGGTGGACCTGCCCTCGATGACCGGCGGCCGGACGGTGACGATCTATCCGCAGACGGAGGTCGTCAAGGATCTGATCGCCCTTCAGCTCGTCGACGGCCCGCCGCTGCTGTTCGAGGCGCCGGTGATCGCCGTGGAGAAGGCCGACAGCGAGCAGCCGCTGATCCGCTTCGTGCGCGACGGCCGGGAACAGACCCTGGAGTGCGAGTTCGTGGCGGGCTGCGACGGTTCGTACGGGGCGTCGCGGCGCGCCCTTCCGGCGGACGAGGTACGGCTGCACGAGCGGACGTACCCCTACTCCTGGCTGGGGATCCTGGCCGATGTGCCGCCCTCCTGCGACGAGCTGGTGATGGCCGGGCACGAGCGCGGCTTCGCCCTGCAGAGCATGCGCACCCCGGCCGTCTCCCGGCTGTACCTCCAGGTGCCCAACGGCACCGATCCGAACGACTGGTCCGACGACCGGATCTGGGACGAGCTGGACGTCCGGCTGGCCGCCGACGGCTGGACCCTGCAACGCGGCCCGATCCTCGCCAAGTCCGTCAGCACCCTGCGCAGCCAGGTGGTCGAGCCGATGCGGTACGGGCGGCTGCTGCTTGCCGGTGACGCCGCGCACCTGGTGCCGCCGAGCGGTGCCAAGGGCATGAACCTGGCGCTCGCGGACGCGCTCACCATGGCGCGGGGGTTCATCCACTGGCACGGGAGCGGCTCGTCCGACCTCCTCGACCACTACTCGGACAACTGTCTGCGCCGGGTCTGGCAGGCGCAGCACTTCTGCCACGAGATGACGACCCTGCTGCACACCGCGCCGGACGCGGACGGCTACGACCGGCAGATGCAGCTCACCCGGCTGCGCCGGCTGACCCGCCCGACCGCGGCCGCCGCGGAGTTCGCCGAGAACTACGCGGGGCTGCCGCTCATCTGACACTGATGACGCTGATTCCCACGCCGTGGAGGACGTACCGTGGCCTCCATGACGGTGCGACGCATGGTGGTCGTCGGTGGCGACGCGGCGGGCATGTCCGCCGCGTCCCGGGCACGGGCGTTCCGCCCCCCGGAGCGGTTGCGGATCGACGCGTTCGAACGCGGGCGCTTCACCTCGTACTCGGCGTGCGGCATCCCCTACTGGGCGGGCGGGGTGGTCGACGGGCCGGACGCGCTCGTCGCCCGTTCGGCCGAGGAGCACCGCGCCCGCGGCATCGACCTGCGGCTGCGCCACGAGGTCGTGGAGCTGGACGTGCCGGGGCAGCGGGTGAGGGTGCGGGATCTGGAGTCCGGGCAGGAGAGCCGGCACGGCTTCGACGACCTCGTCGTCGCGACCGGCGCCCGGCCCCTGCGGCCGCCGCTGCCCGGCATCGACGCGCCGGGCGTCCTCGGGGTGCAGACCCTGGACGACGGGCAGCGGCTCCTGGACGCCCTGGAGGGCGGGGCGAAGGGCCGGCGGGCGGTCGTCATCGGCGCCGGCTACATCGGGGTGGAGATGGCGGAGGCCCTGGTCCGGCGGGGTTACGCGGTGACGGTCGTCGAGCGGGCGGCCCAGCCGATGTCCACCCTTGACGCGGACATGGGCGCGCTGGTCCGCGACGCGATGTGCGGCATGGGCATCGAGGTGGTGACGGGCGCCGCCGTGACCGGTGTGGTGACCGGTCCCGGCGGGCGGGCCGCCGCGGTCGCCACGGAGGAGGGCGAGTACCCCGCCGACGTCGTGGTCCTGGGCCTGGGTGTGCGCCCCGAGACCGCCCTGGCCGAGGCGGCGGGCCTGCCCCTGGGCGAGTCGGGCGGTCTGCTGACCGACCTCGCCATGCGGGTCCGCGGTCACGAGAACGTCTGGGCCGGCGGGGACTGCGTCGAGGTCCTCGACCTCGTCTCCGGCCGCACGCGGCACATCGCGCTCGGCACCCACGCCAACAAGCACGGCCAGGTCATCGGCACCAACATCGGCGGCGGTTACGCCACCTTCCCCGGCGTCGTCGGCACGGCCGTCAGCAAGGTCTGCGACCTGGAGATCGCCCGGACGGGCCTGCTGGAGGCCCAGGCCACGGCGGTGGGCCTGCGCTTCCACACCGTCACGATCGAATCCACCAGCCGCGCCGGCTACTACCCGGGCGCGGCGCCGATGACCGTCAAGATGCTCGCCGAACGCCGGACCGGCCGGCTGCTGGGCGTGCAGATCGTGGGCCGCGAGGGCGCGGCGAAGCGCGTCGACGTGGCGGCGGTGGCGCTGACCGCGCGTATGACGGTGGATCAGATGACCGCGCTGGACCTGGGATACGCGCCGCCGTTCTCCCCGGTCTGGGACCCGGTCCTGATCGCGGCCCGCAAGGCGGCGGCCGCGGTGACGGAAGGGTCGAATCGAACGTAAGTCCGCCTCGAGGTGCCGGATCGCTCGTGCTGGTGGAAGCTGGTTCCACCCCCCTCCGCATGATCACGCAGTTCGATCACTACAGCGTTTGATCACGACAGCCCTCGATCAGACAGCGCTCGATCAGAACAGCGCTCGATCACGGACAACGCAGGAGGTGCTCCATGAGGCGCACATGCTCCGCCCTGGCCGCCGTCGCCGCGGCCGCCACCCTGTTCACCGGAATCCCGGCGGCCGCGGCGGCCGCAGCCCCCGTCCGGCTCCCCACCGCGCGCGGTGCCGTCGCGGACTCCTCCCGGCCGCCCACCGAGAGACAGATCAAGGCGTTGTTCGACCGGTGGAACGCGGCCCTGGCCACCGGCGACGCCCGCCGCGTGGCGGACCTCTACGCCCCCGACGCCGTGCTGCTGCCGACCGTCTCCCCCGAGATCCGCACCACCCGGGCCGGGATCGTCGACTACTTCGAGCACTTCCTGGAGGGCAAGCCCGTCGGCACCGTCCAGGAGCGGTTCATCAACATCCCCAACCGCAACACCGCCATCGACACCGGCCTCTACCGGTTCACGCTGACCAACGAGGACGGCAGCACGTCCGAGGTCGACGCGCGCTACACCTTCGTCTACGAGCTGCGCGGGGACGACTGGCTCATCGTCAACCACCATTCGTCCAAGGTGCCCGAGGGCTGACCCGCCCGGCTCGCGGACCGGGCGGGGCGGGCGCGTCCTTTCAGGCCTTCGTCTCGGCCAGCGCCTTCACCAGCACCGGCGTGACCTGCTCCACCTGCCACGGCCGCGCGCCGTGCGCGGCGAGGATCCCGGCGACGGCCTCGGGCGCCGGGTCGGCGGGCGGCTCCCAGCAGAGCCGGCGCACGGTGTCGGGGGTGATCAGGTTCTCCTGCGGCATGGTGAGCCGCTCCGCCAGCTCGGAGACGGCGGCGCGGGCCGCCGACAGGCGGGCCGCCGCGGCGGGGTCCTTGTCCGCCCAGGCACGCGGCGGGGGCGGGCCCGTCACCGGCTGGCCGGGCTGCGGGAGCTCCGCCTCGGGCAGGGCCCGGGCGCGGTCGACGGCCGCCTGCCACTGCTCCAGCTGCTTGCGGCTCATCCGGTGCCCGAACCCGGGCAGCGCGGCCAGGGCGTGGGTGCTGGCGGGCATGCCGAGGGCGGCCTCGATGATCGCGCCGTCGCCGAGCACCTTGCCGGGCGAGACGTCGCGCCGCTGGGCGACGTGGTCGCGCACGGTCCACAGCTCGCGCACCACCGCCATCTGCCGGCGGCGGCGCACCTTGTGCATGCCGGACGTGCGGCGCCAGGGGTCCTTGCGGGGCGGGGCGGGCGGCGCCGTGGCGATGGCCTCGAACTCCTGGCGGGCCCACTCCAGCTTGCCCTGCCGGTCGAGCTCCGCCTCCAGGGCGTTCCGCAGGTCGACGAGGAGCTCCACGTCCAGCGCGGCGTAGCGCAGCCAGGGCTCGGGCAGCGGGCGGGTGGACCAGTCGACGGCGGAGTGGCCCTTCTCCAGGGCGTAGCCCAGCACGTTCTCGACCATCGCGCCGAGTCCCACGCGCGCGTAGCCGGCGAGCCGCCCGGCGAGCTCGGTGTCGAAGAGCCGGGCCGGCGTCATCCCTATCTCGCGCAGGCAGGGCAGGTCCTGGGTGGCCGCGTGCAGCACCCACTCGGTGCCGGAGATCGCCTCGCCGAGGGCGGACAGGTCGGGGCAGCCGACCGGGTCGATCAGCGCCGTGCCGGCGCCCTGGCGGCGCAGCTGCACGAGGTAGGCGCGCTGGCCGTAGCGGTAGCCGGAGGCGCGCTCGGCGTCGACGGCGACGGGGCCGGTACCCGCGGCGAACGCCGCGACCACCCGGTCCAGGGCGTCGGCGTCGGCGACGACCGGGGGGATTCCCTCGCGCGGCTCCAGCAGGGGGATCGGCGCCGGAACGACGTCGTCCGGGGGGCCGCCCCCGGTGGTTCGCAGTGGTGTGTCTGCTGCGGTCTCTTGGGCGTCGGTCACCGGTCAAGGGTATCTGTGTATCGCAAGCGCCCGTCGCCGGAACGTTCCGGCGACGGGTGCGGCGCGCCTCGTGCGGCCCGGGTCAGTGGATGATGCCGGTGCGCAGCGCCACGGCGACCATCCCGGCCCGGTCGCCGGTACCGAGCTTGCGCGCGATCCGGGCGAGGTGGCTCTTGACGGTGAGGGCCGACAGGCCCATCGACACGCCGATGGCCTTGTTCGACTGGCCCTCCGCCACCAGCCTCAGCACCTCGACCTCACGGCCGGACAGCTCGCGGTAGCCGCCGGGGTGGCCGGGGGCACCGGGCGGGCGCCGCTGCAGCCGGGCGGCCGCGGAACCGATGGGGGCGGCGCCGGGGCGGCCCGGCACGCCGAGGTTGGTGCGGGTGCCGGTGACGACGTAGCCCTTGACGCCGCCCGCGAGCGCGTTGCGGACGGCTCCGATGTCGTCGGCGGCGGAGAGGGCGAGACCGTTGGGCCAGCCGGCCGCGCGGGTCTCGGAGAGCAGCGTCAGGCCCGAACCGTCCGGGAGATGGACGTCGGCCACACAGATGTCGCGGGGGTTGCCGATGCGCGGCCGCGCCTCGGCGATGGACGACGCCTCGATCACGTCACGCACTCCCAGGGCCCACAGATGGCGGGTCACGGTGGAGCGGACGCGGGGGTCGGCGACGACCACCATGGCGGTCGGTTTGTTCGGGCGGTAGGCGAGGCTCGCCGGTTGCTCGAGGAGAACGGACACCAGGCCTCCAGGGGGAGTGGCGGGACGGGTGCCGACTTGGGGATAAGCCGGGGCGATCCGTACAGGAAGGGTCACAAGGTCCTTCGGCAGACGAACCGTCCGGCTTTAGGGAATGATCACGAATTGGTGAGTAACAATTCGGGCAATTCGGAAAGGTGGCCGATCGTCGGCGACCCGCCCGTCAGCGACTCTGCGGCCCGCGCCGCTGGGGCAGCGTGACGATCCCCTCCGGGGCCCCGCCCGGCGGCAGCCCCGCGATCTGGCACATCAGGTCGCACCACGCCGACAGATGCGCGGCCGTGTCCGGCACGGCCCGCCCGCCGCCCGCCGCCGGGCCGGCCGGGAGCACCGGGGACCACGACGCCCGGATCTCGATCCGCGTCGACGGCTCCCGCTCCGCCAGCCCGCCGAAGTAGTGCGAGCCGGCCCGGGTGACCGTGCCGCTGGGCGCGGCGTAGGGCACGCGCCGGGCCTCCAGCGCGCCCGTCAGCCAGGACCAGCACACCTCGGGCAGCAGCGGGTCCGCCGCCATCTCCGGCTCCAGCTCCGCGTGCACCAGCGTGACCAGCCGGAAGGTGCCGCCCCAGGCCTCGTGCCCCGCCGGGTCGTGCAGCAGGATCAGCCGGCCGTCGGCCAGCTCCTCGTCGTCCACGACAACCGCCGCCTCCAGGGCGTAGGAGTACGGGGCGAGCCGCTGGGGCGGCGGGGTGGCGTCGAGTTCGATCTCGGGCCGCAGGCGCACCCCTTGCAGCCCGGCGACCGCCTGCCGGAAGACGGACGGGGTGGTGCCCTCCCCGTCCGCGTCGTCCGGACCGTCCGAGAGGTGTCCCTGCGCCGCAGCCATGCCCGGAAGACTAGGCGGAAGCGGGCCCGGTTCCGGGTAGGGACACCCACATGGGCGGGTCACTCGTTCGGCCCGTGCGAAGATTTGGGCATGAGTGAGCGCAGCCAGCACCAGACGGGCCGCACCGCGGCACACGATTCGGCGTTCTTGAGGGCCTGCCGACGGGAGCCCGTGCCGCACACCCCGGTCTGGTTCATGCGCCAGGCGGGCCGCTCGCTCCCCGAGTACCGCAAGGTCCGCGAGGGCATCCCCATGCTGGAGTCCTGCATGCGGCCCGAGCTGGTCACCGAGATCACCCTGCAGCCGGTGCGGCGGCACGGCGTCGACGCGGCGATCTTCTTCAGCGACATCGTGGTGCCGCTGAAGGCCATCGGTATCGACCTCGACATCAAGCCGGGCGTCGGCCCGGTCGTCGCCGACCCGATCCGCACCCGCGCCGACCTGGAGCGGCTGCGGCCGCTCGACCCCTCCGACGTCCCCTACGTCACCGAGGCCATCGGCCTGCTCACCGCCGAGCTGGGCGCAACGCCGCTCATCGGCTTCGCCGGCGCCCCCTTCACGCTCGCCAGCTACCTCATCGAGGGCGGCCCCTCGCGCACCTACGAGCGCACCAAGGCCATGATGTACGGCGACCCGCAGCTGTGGGCCGACCTCGTCGGACGGCTCGCGGAGATCACCTCCGCGTTCCTGCGCGTCCAGATCGAGGCCGGCGCGAGCGCCGTCCAGCTGTTCGACTCCTGGGCCGGCGCGCTGGCCCCCGCCGACTACCGCCGGTACGTCATGCCGGCCTCCGCCTCCGTCTTCTCCGCCGTCGCGGAATACGGCGTGCCGCGCATCCACTTCGGCGTCGGCACCGGCGAGCTCCTCCCCCTGCTCGGCGAGGCGGGCGCGGACGTCGTCGGCGTCGACTGGCGCGTCCCCCTCGACGAGGCGGCCCGCCGCGTCGGCCCCGGCAAGGCGCTCCAGGGCAATCTGGACCCCGCCGTCCTCTTCGCCCCCCGCGAGGCGGTCGAGGCCAAGACGGACGAGGTCCTCGCCGCCGCGCGCGACCTGGAGGGACATGTCTTCAACCTGGGCCACGGCGTCATGCCGACGACGGACCCGGACGCCCTGACCCACCTGGTCGAGTACGTCCACGAGCGCACGGCGCGGTAGGCCTGCGACCCCCTTCTCGAACGCCGGACGGGCTGACGTGTGTCAGCCCGTCCGGCGTTTACGGAATGTGACCTTCGCCGCTCCCGCCGGGGGGCCTGTGCAGCGTGGTTACCCGCAAGTAGCATGACGGTTGTCAGCCCGCACCGCGGCGGAGCCGTCTCGGCATGCCCGCGCGCAGCGATCCACCTGGAGGAGAGCCAACGTGCCTCGTACCGCTAGGGACGTCGTCTTCGTCGACGGCGTCCGCACCCCGTTCGGCAAGGCGGGCCCGAAGGGCATCTACCACGAGACCCGCGCCGACGACCTGGTCGTCAAGTGCATCCGGGAGCTCCTGCGCCGCAACCCGGACCTCGACCCGGCCCGCATCGACGAGGTCGCCATCGCCGCGACCACGCAGATCGGCGACCAGGGGCTGACCCTGGGCCGCACCGCCGGCATCCTCGCGGGTCTGCCGCAGTCCGTGCCGGGCTACTCCATCGACCGCATGTGCGCCGGCGCGATGACCGCCGTGACGACCGTGGCCGGCGGCGTCGCCCTCGGCGCCTACGACATCGCCCTGGCCGGCGGTGTCGAGCACATGGGCCGCCACCCGATGGGTGAGGGCGTGGACCCCAACCCGCGCTTCGTCTCCGAGAAGCTGGTCGACGAGTCCGCCCTGTTCATGGGCATGACCGCGGAGAACCTGCACGACCGCCTCCCGCACATCACCAAGCAGCGCGCCGACGAATACGCCGTGCGCAGCCAGGAGAAGGCCGCCAAGGCGTACGCCGACGGCAAGATCCAGGCCGACCTGGTGCCGATCTCCATCCGCCGCACGTCCCCCGAGGGCGGCGAGACGGGCTGGGGCCTGGCGACCGCCGACGAGCCGATGCGCCCGGGCACCACGCTGGAGAACCTGGCCGGTCTGAAGACCCCGTTCCGTCCGCACGGCCGGGTCACCGCGGGCAACGCGGCCGGTCTCAACGACGGCGCCACCGCCTCGCTGGTCACCGCCGAGGACGTGGCGCGCGAGCTGGGCCTGCCGGTCAAGATGCGCCTGGTCTCCTACGCCTTCGCCGGCGTCGAGCCGGAGGTCATGGGCATCGGCCCGGTCCCGGCCACCGAGAAGGCCCTGGCCAAGGCCGGTCTGACGATCGACGACATCGGTCTCTTCGAGATCAACGAGGCCTTCGCCGTCCAGGTCCTCTCGCTGCTGGACCACTACGGCATCGCCGACGACGACCCGCGCGTCAACCAGTACGGCGGCGCGATCGCGTTCGGCCACCCGCTGGCCTCCTCCGGCGTCCGTCTGATGACGCAGCTGGCCCGCCAGTTCGAGGAGCAGCCGCACGTCCGTTACGGCATCACCTCGATGTGTGTCGGCTTCGGCATGGGCGGAACGGTCATCTGGGAGAACCCCCACTGGGAGGGCAAGTGAGCACCACCGCTGAGCTGTTGAAGGGCGCCGCGGAGCTCTTCCCCGACGAGGTCGTCACCCAGGCGCACGTCCGCCACCTCGACCTTCCGGGCGCGGGTCGTTTCGCGCTGATCACGCTGGACAACGGCCTGGACCACACCAAGCCGACCACCTTCGGCCCGCAGTCCCTCGCGAACCTGAACGTCGCGATCGACCAGGTCGAGGCGGAGGCCAAGGCCGGTGACATCACCGGCATCGGCATCACCGGCAAGCCGTTCATCTTCGCCGTCGGCGCCGACCTCAAGGGCGTCGAGCTGCTGAAGAAGCACGAGGACGCGCTGGCCATCGGCAAGGGCGGCCACGACGTCTTCAAGCGGCTGTCCTCGCTGGCCGTCCCGACCTTCGCGTACTACAACGGCGCGGCGATGGGCGGCGGCGTCGAGGTCGGTCTGCACTGCACCTACCGCACGGTGTCCAAGGCCATCCCGGCGTTCTCCCTGCCCGAGGTCTTCCTGGGCCTCGTCCCCGGCTGGGGCGGCTGCACCCTGCTGCCGAACATCATCGGCGCCGACCGCGCGGTCTCGGTCATCATCGAGAACTCGCTCAACCAGAACCGGCAGCTCAAGGGCAAGCAGGTCTTCGAACTCGGCATCGCGGACGCGATCTTCGAAGGCGCGGACTTCCTGGAGCAGTCGCTGCTGTGGACGGCCTCCGTCCTGAAGGGCGAGACCGAGGTCGTCCGGGCCGAGGTGGACCGCGGCGAGGCCTGGGACCAGGCCGTCGAGCGCGGCCGCTTCATCGCCGACTCCAAGGTGCACGGCGCGGCCCCGGCCGCCTACCGCGCGCTGGACATCATCGCCGCCGCCAAGAACGGCGACCTGCGCCAGGGCTTCGACGCCGAGGACCAGGCCCTCGCGGACCTGATCATGGGCGGCGAGCTGCGCAGCGGCATCTACGCCTTCAACCTGGTGCAGAAGCGCGCCAAGCGCCCGGCCGGTGCCCCGGACAAGTCCCTCGCGCGCCCGGTGAACAAGGTCGGCGTCGTCGGCGCCGGTCTGATGGCCTCTCAGCTCGCGCTGCTGTTCCTCCGCCGCCTGGAGGTGCCGGTCGTGCTGACCGACATCGACCAGGTGCGCGTGGACAAGGGTGTCGGCTACGTCCACGGCGAGATCGACATGCTGCTCGGGAAGGGCCGCATCTACCTGGTCTTGGCCATCC
>NZ_JBFAPH010000080.1:0-20524 GCF_040675635.1 Streptomyces sp. NPDC049577 | reverse complement strand
AAAGGAACCTCGTCTCAGAGAGACGGGGTTATCAACATATCTGGCGTTGACTTTTGGCACGCTGTTGAGTTCTCAAGGAACGGACGCTTCCTTCGTACTCACCCTTTCGGGCTTTCCTCCGGGCGCTTCCCTTCGGTGTCTCCGACTTTATCAGATTTCTCTGAGCCGGTTTTCCATCCGCTTTCCGGTCGACGCCCTTGCACCCAAGTGCTGAGGCGTTCCCGCTGCGGTGGAGCCGTAAACGTACTGGACGGCCGCGCCCGGATGCAAATCGAGGCCGGGGGCGGCCGTCCATACGGCTGATGCGACGTCAGACCTCGACGACGATCGGGAGGATCATCGGGCGCCGGCGGTAGCTGTCCGACACCCACTTGCCCATCGAACGGCGCACGAGCTGCTGGAGCTGGTGCGGTTCGGCGATGCCGTCGGCGGCGGCCTTGGCGATGGCCTCCTCGATCTTCGGGGCGACGGCCGCGAAGTCCGCGTCGTCGATACCGGAGCCGCGGGCCTGGATCTGCGGGCCGCTCACGACCTTGCCGGTCGTGCTGTCGACGACCACGAAGACCGTGATGATGCCCTCCTCGCCGAGGATGCGGCGGTCCTTCAGCGAGGTCTCCGTGACGTCGCCGACCGAGAGGCCGTCCACGTACACATAACCGGCCTGGACCTTGCCGACGATGCGGGCCTTACCGTTCACCAGGTCGACGACGACGCCGTCCTCGGCGATGACGATGTGGTCCTTGGGGACGCCCGTCAGCGCGCCGAGCTCGGCGTTGGCGCGCAGGTGGCGCCATTCGCCGTGGACCGGCATCAGGTTCCTCGGCTTGCAGATGTTGTAGAAGTACAGCAGCTCGCCGGCCGAGGCGTGGCCAGAGACGTGCACCCGGGCGTTGCCCTTGTGCACGACGTTGGCGCCCCAGCGGGTCAGGCCGTTGATCACGCGGTAGACCGCGTTCTCGTTGCCCGGGATGAGGGACGAGGCCAGGATGACGGTGTCGCCCTGGACGATGCGGATCTGGTGATCGCGGTTGGCCATGCGGGACAGAGCGGCCATCGGCTCGCCCTGGGAGCCCGTGCAGACGAGCACGACCTCGTCGTCCGGCAGGTCGTCCAGCGTCTTGACGTCGACGACGAGACCGGCCGGGATCCGCAGGTAGCCCAGGTCGCGGGCGATGCCCATGTTGCGGACCATCGAGCGGCCCACGAAGGCCACCCGCCGGCCGTACTCGTGCGCGGCGTCCAGGATCTGCTGGATGCGGTGCACGTGGCTGGCGAAGCTGGCGACGATGATGCGCTTCTGGGCGCCGGCGAAGACCTGGCGCAGCACGCCGGAGATGTCGCGCTCCGGCGGCACGAAGCCGGGGACCTCGGCGTTCGTGGAGTCCACGAGCAGCAGGTCGATGCCCTCCTCGCCGAGCCGGGCGAAGGCCGGCAGGTCGGTGAGGCGGCGGTCCAGCGGGAGCTGGTCCATCTTGAAGTCGCCGGTGTGCACGGCCATGCCGGCCGGGGTGCGGATGGCGACGGCCAGGGCGTCCGGGATGGAGTGGTTGACCGCGATGAACTCGCAGTCGAAGGGACCCAGGCGCTCGCGGTCGCCCTCGGCGACCTCGAGGGTGTAGGGGCGGATGCGGTGCTCCTGGAGCTTGGCCTCGATCAGGGCGAGGGTGAGCTTGGAGCCGATCAGCGGGATGTCCGGCTTCTCGCGGAGCAGGTACGGGACGCCGCCGATGTGGTCCTCGTGGCCGTGCGTGAGCACGATGCCGTCGATGTCGTCGAGGCGGTCACGGATGGACGTGAAGTCCGGCAGGATCAGGTCGACTCCGGGCTGCTCCTCTTCCGGGAACAGCACTCCGCAGTCGACGATCAGCAGGCGGCCGCCGTACTCGAAGACGGTCATGTTGCGGCCGATCTCGCCGAGACCGCCGAGGGGCGTGATGCGCAGGCCGCCCTCGGGGAGCTTCGGCGGCGGTCCGAGTTCGGGGTGCGGGTGACTCAAAAGACTCTCCTCACCACGCGCGCCACATGTCCCGGGGACACATGGCGCGCGTGACATCCGTACATGTGCGGTTGTCGTCTGTGCTCTGTCTTCAGTTGTGGATCTTCAGTTGTGAAGTCTGTGCCGGAAGCTGCACCCCGCCTGCGGCGAGGTCGCTCCTGAGCTGCTCGGTCTGCTCGGGCGTGAGCTCGACGAGGGGCAGTCGCAGGGGGCCGGCGGGCAGGCCCTGGAGGGCGAGGGCGGCCTTGGTGGTCATGACGCCCTGGGTGCGGAACATGCCCGTGTAGACGGGCAGCAGCCGGCGGTGGATCTCGGCGGCCTTGGCGACGTCGCCGGCGGTGTACGCCTCGGCGAGCGCGCGCAGCTCGGGGGTGACCAGATGGCCGACCACGGAGACGAAGCCGACGGCGCCGATGGAGAGCAGCGGCAGGTTGAGCATGTCGTCGCCGGAGTACCAGGCGAGGCCGCTGCGGCTGAGGGCCCAGCTCGCCTGGCCGAGGTCGCCCTTGGCGTCCTTGTTGGCGACGATGCGCGGGTGCTCGGCCAGCCGGACGATGATCTCGGTCTCCAGCGGGACGCCGCTGCGGCCGGGGATGTCGTAGAGCATCACCGGGAGGTCCGTGGCGTCGGCGACGGCGGTGAAGTGCCGGTACAGGCCCTCCTGCGGGGGCTTGTTGTAGTACGGGGTCACGGCCAGGAGGCCGTGGGCACCGGCCTGCTCGGAGAGGCGGGCGAGCTCCGTGCTGTGGCGTGTGTCGTTGGTGCCGGCTCCGGCGATGACGTGGGCGCGGTCGCCGACCGCCTCGACCACGGCGCGTACGAGCTGGACCTTCTCCGCATCGCTGGTGGTGGGGGACTCGCCGGTGGTGCCGTTGACGACCAGGCCGTCGTTGCCGGCGTCGACCAGGTGGGTGGCGAGCCGCTGGGCGCCGTCGAGGTCGAGGGCGCCGTCTGCGGTGAAGGGCGTGACCATGGCGGTCAGGATCCGCCCGAAAGGCGTGTGCGGTGTAGAGGTCGGAGCCATAAGGGCCACGCTACTCGTTGCTCACCGTGAGGTGCTCCCTCGGGGGAGTACGAAAGGGATCCCGGCACTGCCTGCTCGGGGGTTCAAGCAGTGCCGGGTCCGTTTCTTCAGCCTAGATGACGATGAAGAAATGCCGCAATACGGACACCTGCGTTCGTAGTCCGCCGGCCGTCCCTGCGACGCGTCCGGTTACGGAGCGACACGGCCGTTCTTGTTGAACGCGGCGTAGGTGAGCGGCATGAGCTTGGCCCACTCCGCCTCCATCTTCTCGCCCACCATCTCGATCTCGCGCTGCGGGAACGAGGGGACGGCCGCCTGCTCGTGCTGGGTGCGCAGGCCCAGGAAGTGCATGAGGGAGCGGGCGTTGCAGGTGGCGTACATGGAGGAGTAGAGGCCGACCGGGAGCACCGAGCGGGCGACCTCGCGGGCCACGCCGGCGGCCAGCATCTCCTGGTACGCCTCGTAGGCCTGGCGGTAGGAGTCCTGCATGGTCCGGCCGGTCAGCGCGTGCTGCTCGGGGGTGCCCTCGACGAAGACGTACTTGCCGGGGCGGCCTTCCTGGACCAGCTTGCGAGAGGTGTCCGGCACGTAGAACACGGGCTGGAGCTCCCGGTAGCGGCCCGACTCCTCGTTGTAGGACCAGCCGACCCGGTGGCGCATGAACTCGCGGAACACGAAGATCGGCGCGCTGATGAAGAAGGTCATCGAGTTGTGCTCGAAGGGGCTGCCGTGGCGGTCGCGCATCAGGAAGTTGATCAGCCCCTTGGACCGCTCCGGGTCCTTGGTGATCTCCTCCAGGGACTGCTCGCCGGCGGTGGAGACGCGGGCCGCCCACAGGACGTCGGAGTCGGCAGCGCTGTGCTTGACCAGCTCGACGGTCACGTCGCTGCGGAAAGTGGGCTTGGCGTCCTCGGTGGTGCTGTCGGTCACCGGCGGTCCTTCCAGTTCGCAATGCTCGGGCGCGCCCCAGACTACGGGGCACCACTGACACTCGGCTCCTGCCGGGGACGGAGTCGCAGGTCAAGACCCGGCGGTTGATATTTTTCACAGAAGTTACGGAAAACGGGCACCTGCGGGGCCTCCCGGCCGTCCTTCTGTGTGACTGACCGCTTCGAGGTTCCTAGGAGAGCCCTTCATGTTCCGCCGGCGAGAGCCCGTGCCGTTCGCCTTCGTCGCCGAAGCCGAGCGTTACCGCAGCAACGTCACGCCGCCGCCCCGGGAACGCGCCAGCCGCTCTGAGATAGCTGGTCGCGTCCTCGTGGGGCTGACGGTCACGGCGGGGCTGGTCGGAGCGCTGCTGTTCGGGATGCCGTCGCTCGACACGGGTCCGCAGAACCCGCACCGCACACAGCAGTCGGAGGCCAAGGACGGCCGCTGATCGACTTCTGTCGGTCAGCAGGTAGCCTCACCCGGCACAGCAATCCAGCGTGCGCCGTGAGTGAGGAACCGTCGTGCCCCTTCCCTTTCTGACCGCCGACCGCGACGGCGGCGAGCTCGCGACCGCGACCGCCGCCGTCCCCACGTCCTACGAGACCTTCTCCGAGGACACCGGCAGCTGGCGCCGTCCCTACCGCCCCGGACCGTGGCGAGTGGGCGGCGCCGCGCTGTTGCTGCTGGTGAGCGCGGCCGTACTCGTCGCGGCCCTGGTCGTCGCATTCGCCGGCTCGCTGCCGGGCGCCGGGATCTGCGTCGCCGTCGCGGCCCTGGTGACAGCCCTGGCGGTGCGGATCGTGCGCACGGGCATATGGGTGAGCGCGCGCGGGCTCCGTCAGCTGCGCCCGCTGTCCACCACCACCCTGTCCTGGGCCGAGGTCGCGGGCGTACGGACGGTGCGGCGGCCGGTGCGGCGCCTGGGGGTGCTCGGGGCCGTGGAGGGGCAGGCCCTGGTCGTCGAGCGGGTGGCGGGCGAGCCGCTGCGGCCGCTGGTGACGGAGCACGGCGGCGACTTCCTGGGCCGCCCCCAGGCCTTCGCGACGGCCATCGGCGCGGTCGAGGGCTGGGTGGCGGACTTCACGGGCGGGGCGGACGCACCGCACCCGGCCACGGCCGCCGTACCGGCCTACGGCGCCACCGCCGTCCACACCCCCGTGCCGCCCGCCGCCCAGGCCCCCGCGCCTGCCGCGGCCGGCGATCCCAGGGAGCTCCTCAGGGGCTGACCGTGCGCGACGCCGTCGCCTTGCCGTCGTGCAGGGCGATGGCGCGCTGCATGGCCTTGCGCGCCCGGGGGGTGTCCCGGGCGTCGTGGTAGGCGACGGCGAGGCGGAACCACGAGCGCCAGTCCTCCGGGGCGGCCTCCGTCTCGGCCCGTCGCCGGGCGAACACCGCGTCCGCCGAGTCGCGGTCGATGCGGCCGCCGGGGGTGCGGACCAGCTCGTCGACCGGCAGCCCGCCCTCGGCCTCCAGCTCGCGCGCGAGCCGGCCGGCGTCGCGCGCGAACTTGGTGGTCCGGTAGAGGAACCAGGCCCCGATGAAGGGCAGGACCAGCACCGCGACGCCGAAGGCGACGGTGATGGCCGTGCCCTGCTCGATCAGCATGATCCCGCGGCTGCCGACCAGGACGAAGTAGACGACCAGGACGGCCGCCAGGGCGAAATAGACGATTTTCGCGCGCACGGTGATCAGCCCAGATCCAGGAAGTGTTCCAGCCCGAAGGTCAGGCCGGGGGTGTCCACCACGCGCCGCGCGCCGAGCAGGATGCCCGGCATGAAGCAGCTGTGGTGCAGCGAGTCGTGGCGGATGGTGAGCGTCTCGCCGGTGTCGCCGAGCAGCACCTCCTGGTGCGCCAGCAGCCCCCGCAGCCGTACGGCGTGCACGGGCACGCCGTCGACGTCCGCGCCGCGCGCGCCCGGCAGGGCCGTGGTGGTCGCGTCGGGCTGCGGGGCACAGCCCGCCTCGCGGCGGGCCGCCGCGATGAGCTGAGCGGTGCGGGTGGCGGTGCCGGAGGGGGCGTCCGCCTTGTTCGGGTGGTGCAGCTCGACGACCTCGACCGACTCGAAGAAGCGGGCCGCCTGCTGGGCGAAGGCCATGGTGAGCACCGCGCCGATGGAGAAGTTCGGGGCGATGAGCACACCTGTCGACCGGGCCGTGGGCGAGGCCGCCAGCCAGGAGCGCAGCCGCTCCAGGCGGTCCTCGGTCCAGCCGGTCGTGCCGACGACGCCGTGGATGCCGTTGCGGACGCAGAACTCGAGGTTGTCCATCACCGAGTCGGGGTGGGTCAGCTCCACCGCGACCTGGGCACCTGCCGCGGTCAGGGCGTCGAGGCTGTCGCCCCGGCCCAGTGCGGCCACCAGTTCCATGTCGTCGGCGGCTTCCACGGCCCGTACGGCCTCGGAGCCGATGCGGCCCCCGGCGCCGATGACGGCGACGCGCAGCTTGCTCATCGTCCCTGCTTCCCCTGAATCGACCAGATCAAGAAACGGCTTCGTGCAGGCGGGCGGCCTGCTTGTCCTTCAGCGGTCCGATGACGGACAGCGACGGACGCTGCCCCAGTACATCGCGGGCCACTTCGCGGATCTCGTCCGGGGTGACGGCCGCGATGCGGGCGAGCATGTCGTCGACCGACATCTGGTCGCCCCAGCACAGCTCGCTCTTGCCGATGCGGTTCATCAGCGCGCCGGTGTCCTCCAGCCCGAGGACGGTGGAGCCGGAGAGCTGTCCGATCGCCCGGGCGATCTCGTCCTCCGGCAGGCCCTCCGCGGCGACCCGGTCCAGCTCGTCGCGGCAGATCCGCAGCACGTCGTGGACCTGGCTCGGGCGGCAGCCCGCGTAGACGCCGAAGAGGCCGCAGTCGGCGAAGCCCGAGGTGTAGGAGTACACCGAGTAGGCGAGACCGCGCTTCTCCCGCACCTCCTGGAAGAGCCGCGAGCTCATGCCGCCGCCCAGGGCGGTGTTGAGCACGCCGAGGGCCCAGCGGCGCTCGTCGGTGCGGGACAGGCCGGGCACGCCGAGGACGACGTGTGCCTGCTCGGTCTTGCGGCCCAGCAGCTCCACCCGGCCGGCGGTGCGGATCTTCTTCGTGCCGGCGCGCGGGGCGGTGGGGACGGCGTCCGTGCGGGTCAGGGCGCCGGCCTTCTCGAAGGCGGCGCGCACCTGGCGGACGACCCTGGCGTGGTCGACGTTGCCCGCGGCGGCCACGACCAGGTGCGTGGGGTCGTAGTGCTTCCGGTAGAAGCGGGCGATCTGGTCCCGGGTGAGGGCGTTGATCGTGTCGACCGTGCCCAGGACCGGGCGGCCCAGCGGGGTGTCGCCCAGCATGGTGTGCGCGAACAGGTCGTGCACGCAGTCGCCGGGGTCGTCCTCCGTCATGGCGATCTCTTCGAGGATCACCCCGCGCTCGGCGTCGACGTCGGCCGGCTCGATCAGCGAGCCGGTGAGCATGTCGCAGACGACGTCGATGGCCAGCGGCAGATCGGTGTCGAGCACCCGCGCGTAGTAGCAGGTGTACTCCTTCGCCGTGAAGGCGTTCATCTCGCCGCCGACCGCGTCGAGGGCGGCGGAGATGTCGAGGGCGCTGCGCTGGGCGGTGCCCTTGAAGAGGAGGTGCTCGAGGTAGTGGGTGGCGCCGTTGAGGGCCGGGGTCTCGTCGCGGGAGCCGACGTTGGCCCAGATGCCGAAGGTCGCCGAGCGTACGGACGGCAGGGTCTCGGTGACCACGCGCAGTCCGCCCGGCAGGGTGGTCCGGCGGACCGTGCCGATGCCGTTCTCGCCCTTGAGAAGCGTTTGGGTACGGGCGACGGCCCGCCCCTCGGTGGAGGGGCGGGCCGTCTTCCGTGTACTACGGGACGTCACTTGGCGGACTCGTCCTTGGTCTCGTCGTCGCCGTCCTCGCCCTCGATCACGGGGACGAGGGAGAGCTTGCCGCGCTGGTCGATCTCGGCGATCTCGACCTGGACCTTGGCGCCGACCCCGAGCACGTCCTCGACGTTCTCCACGCGCTTGCCGCCGGCGAGCTTGCGGATCTGCGAGATGTGCAGCAGGCCGTCCTTGCCCGGGAGCAGGGAGACGAACGCACCGAAGGTGGTGGTCTTGACGACCGTGCCCAGGTAGCGCTCGCCGACCTCCGGCATGGTCGGGTTGGCGATGCCGTTGATCGTGGCGCGGGCGGCCTCGGCGGAGGGGCCGTCGGCGGCACCGATGTAGATGGTGCCGTCGTCCTCGATGGTGATCTCGGCGCCGGTGTCCTCCTGGATCTGGTTGATCATCTTGCCCTTGGGGCCGATGACCTCACCGATCTTGTCCACCGGGATCTTGACGGTGATGATCCGCGGGGCGTAGGCGGACATCTCGTCCGGCGTGTCGATGGCCTCCATCATCACGTCGAGGATGTGCAGGCGCGCGTCGCGGGCCTGCTTGAGGGCCGCGGCCAGCACCGACGCCGGGATGCCGTCGAGCTTGGTGTCGAGCTGGAGGGCGGTGACGAACTCCTTGGTGCCGGCGACCTTGAAGTCCATGTCGCCGAAGGCGTCCTCCGCACCGAGGATGTCGGTGAGGGTGACGTAGTGGGTCTCGCCCTCGATCTCCTGGGAGATCAGGCCCATGGCGATACCGGCGACCGGGGCCTTGAGGGGCACACCGGCGTTCAGCAGCGACATGGTGGAGGCGCAGACCGAGCCCATGGAGGTGGAGCCGTTGGAGCCGAGCGCCTCGGAGACCTGGCGGATGGCGTAGGGGAACTCCTCGCGCGTCGGCAGCACCGGCAGCAGGGCGCGCTCGGCGAGGGCGCCGTGGCCGATCTCGCGGCGCTTGGGGGAGCCGACGCGGCCGGTCTCGCCGGTGGAGTACGGCGGGAAGTTGTAGTTGTGCATGTAGCGCTTGCGCGTCACCGGCGAGAGGGTGTCGAGCTGCTGCTCCATGCGGAGCATGTTCAGCGTGGTGACGCCCAGGATCTGGGTCTCGCCGCGCTCGAACAGCGCGGAGCCGTGGACGCGCGGGATGGCCTCGACCTCGGCGGCGAGCGTGCGGATGTCCGTCACGCCGCGGCCGTCGATGCGCTTCTTCTCCTTGATGACGCGCTCGCGGACCAGGGTCTTGGTCAGGGAGCGGTACGCGGCGGAGATCTCCTTCTCGCGGCCCTCGAACTGCGGGAGCAGCTTCTCGGCGGCGAGCGCCTTGACGCGGTCCAGCTCGGACTCGCGCTCCTGCTTGCCGGCGATGGTCAGCGCGCGGGCGAGCTCGTCCTTGACGGCGGCGGTCAGCGCCTCCAGGACGTCGTCCTGGTAGTCGAGGAAGATCGGGAACTCGGCGGTCGGCTTGGCGGCCTTGGCGGCCAGGTCCGACTGGGCGCGGCACAGCACCTTGATGAAGGGCTTGGCGGCGTCGAGACCGGCGGCGACGACCTCCTCGGTCGGGGCCTCGGCGCCGTCCTTGACCAGCTGGATGGTCTTCTCGGTGGCCTCGGCCTCGACCATCATGATCGCGACGTCGCCGTCCGGCAGGACGCGGCCGGCCACGACCATGTCGAAGGCGGCGTCCTCGAGCTCGGTGTGGGTCGGGAAGGCGACCCACTGGCCCTTGATCAGCGCGACGCGGACGCCGCCGATCGGGCCGGAGAAGGGCAGGCCCGCCAGCTGGGTGGAGGCGGAGGCGGCGTTGATCGCGACCACGTCGTAGAGGTGGTCGGGGTTGAGCGCCATGACCGTGGCGACGACCTGGATCTCGTTGCGCAGGCCCTTCTTGAAGGACGGGCGCAGCGGGCGGTCGATCAGGCGGCAGGTGAGGATCGCGTCCTCGGAGGGGCGGCCCTCACGGCGGAAGAAGGAACCGGGGATCTTCCCGGCGGCGTACATGCGCTCCTCGACGTCGACGGTCAGCGGGAAGAAGTCCAGCTGCTCCTTGGGCGTCTTGGAGGCGGTGGTGGCCGACAGCACCATGGTGTCGTCGTCCAGGTACGCGACGGCGGAGCCGGCGGCCTGCTTGGCCAGGCGGCCCGCCTCGAAGCGAATGGTGCGGGTGCCGAAGGCGCCGTTGTCGATGACGGCCTCGGCGTAGTGGGTCTCGTTCTCCACCAGGGATATCTCCTCGTCTGCGCCCCCCGCCCGTGTGGCGGGGGACGGTGGTGGAGGGCGCCATTGCTCTGTGCGGGCCGGTCTTCGATCGAAGCACCCGGAATTCCCCGTTCCGGGGGCCACTACCGAGGACCGGCGGAGAGACCGGCGCTCCTCCTCATCCGTTTTGTCGTTGTGGGACCAGACTACAAAGCTTCTGCTCCGGTCCGCTTCCCACGGAATACACGAAGGGAGCGGTCCCCGGGGTGGGAACCGCTCCCTTCATGGCGTTCTACTTCGCGCCGGCGGCGCCGCGGCGGATGCCGAGGCGGTCGACCAGGGCGCGGAAGCGCGTGATGTCCTTCTTGGCCAGGTACTGCAGCAGGCGGCGGCGCTGACCGACCAGGAGCAGCAGACCACGGCGGGAGTGGTGGTCGTGCTTGTGGGTCTTGAGGTGCTCGGTCAGGTCGGAGATCCGACGGGTGAGCAGCGCGACCTGGACCTCGGGGGAACCGGTGTCGCCCTCCTTGGTGGCGAACTCGGCCATGATCTGCTTCTTCGTAGCGGCGTCGAGCGACACGCGGTACTCCTTCTGAGTGTCTTTACTGGCCACCGAGTGCCCCTGGTCTTGGTCTCAGGGGAGCTTCCGTTACTCGGGAGGCGGGGTCCGCTGGGCGCTGTCCTCAGAGAGCGGGGCCCTCCGAAGGCGCGTACACAAACGGCCGTCGACCACAGTAGCAGGCCGGCGCGCCGGCCCGGGCCGCACCCGCGCGTTTACGTGCTGGTCAGGCCACGGACGGTGGCGTAGACGTCGAGCACGGCGAGACACAGCGGTACGAGCGCCAGCAGCAGGGCGCCCTCGGCGAGGTCCGAGAATCTCCCCCAAAAGGGGGACAGCCCCTTGCGGGGGACGATCAGCGCCACACCGGTGAGCACGGCGCCGGCCGCGGCGACGGCCGCCGTCAGCCAGATCGTACGGACGTCGAGCGGGCCGTGGTCGTGGGCGAGCAGCGCGCGGACGGCGCCGGCCGGCGGCCTGAGGGCCGTGCCCAGGGCGAGCAGCGCGAGCGCGGCCAGTCCGGCGGCGAGCACCGCCGCCACCTGCGGGGTGCGCCGGAAGAGGCGGGCGCGCAGCAGCATGGCCGGCCCGATGGCGAGGGCGAGCAGCCGGCACCAGCCGTCGCCGGCGAAGGCGAGCACGGCGGCGGAGCCGGTGACGACGGCCGAGCAGCCGCCGACGAGACCGAGGAGGAGTTCGTGCCCGCGGCGGGCCCGGTCCGCGATCCGCTCGGCGTCGACGGGGACGGCGCCGGGCCCGCCGTCCGCCCCGGTACCGGCCGCGGTCGCCGGGCGTGGCGCGGCGTATCCGATCGGCAGCCGGGCGACGCGGGCGGACAGGCCCGGCAGGAAGCCGATCGCGCCGATCGCGGCCACGCCGCAGACGGCGGCCGTGCGCGCGGGCGCCGCCTGGGTGAGGATCGCGCAGAACGTCGCCAGGGTGCCGGTGGCCGCGGTGACCACCGCGGCGACGAAGACCCCGTCCCCGCTCGGCACGGCCGCGACGAGCACGACGGAGGCGATCAGTACGGCGACGCAGCCGAGCAGGAACTGCAGCCGTCCGATGCCCTCGCCCGGGGCGGGGGCCACGATGCCCGATCCGGCGACCATGAGGTGCGGCAGCGCGGCGAGGCCGAGCGCGAGGGCGGAGCCCCGGTCGCCGTAGACGCGGGCGCGGACGGCGGCGAGCGCGGTGAGCAGCAGGCCGGCGGCGCCGGCGATGACGCCCGGCAGGCCGTGCATGTCGTGCCCGGCGGGGTCGGCGCACCACAGGACGGCGGCCGTCAGGACGAGCAGCAGACAGCCGCCGGACAGACCGAAGGCGCGCAGCAGCCGCTCGTTCCACAGCGTGCCGTCGCGGGTGACGGCGGCGGCGATGGCGTCGGTGACGTCGTCGTGGACGGCCGGCGGCAGGGATTCGGCGAACGGGCGCAGCACGAGGATCTCGCCGTCCAGGACGCGCTGGGCGGCGAGCGTGCGCGCGCCGTCGAGGACGGTGCCGTCGCGCCGTACCAGGTGATAGCCGGCGGGGGTGCCGACGGGCTGGGTCTGTCCGGTCAGGCGGAGGATCTCCGGGTGGACGTCGGCGACCGCGATGTCGTCGGGGAGGGCGACGTCGATGCGACTGTCGGGCGCGACCACGGTCACCCTGCAGAAGCCGGTCGTGGCGGACGTACTCACGTGTGAGCCCCCTGGGTGGTTCTGCGGTCGTTCTGCGGTCGGCGCGCTCGGTCTCGCGCGCGGCGGTCACCCTATCCGGGCCGGTCCGGTGGCCGTCGGTAGGATCGCCCTCTCGCGGGGGCAGGCCGGCGCCACAGGGGCGGCGGCGCGGCAACGGGCCCTGCCGCGCCGAGGAGTTGAGTCATCCGGTGAGCCAGGTCGTCGTCAAGCGCCAGCCGCGGGCCTTCCCGCCGGAGGTGCCCGGCGAGGAGCTCCGGCTCGAGGCGCCGCCGGAACTGCCGCGCGGTCAGCAGGACGGCATGCTGATGCAGTTGCTGCCCACGCTGGGCATGGCCTCCTCGATGGTCTACTTCTTCATGCCGGGCGCCGCGCCCATGATGAAGATCATGGGCGTCATGATGCTGTGCTCGACGCTCGGCATGACGGTCGCGATGTTCCTCAGGCACCGCCAGGGCTCGCAGGGCCGGCTGGCGGACCTGCGGCGCGACTACCTCAAGTACCTGGCGCAGACCCGGCGTACGGTGCGGCGCACGGCCAGGGCCCAGCGCGACGCGCAGCTGTATCTGCACCCCTCCCCCGACCAGCTGTGGTCCGTGGTCGCCGACGGCGGCCGGCTGTGGGAGCGGCGGATCACCGACGACGACTTCGCGCAGGTGCGCGTCGGGCTCGGCGCGCAGCAGCTCGCCACTCCCCTGGTGGCCCCTCAGACCGCGCCGGTGGAGGAGCTGGAACCGCTCACCGCCGGCGCGATGCAGCAGTTCCTGGCCACGCACTCGTCGCTGGACGGCATGCCGGTGGCGCTGTCGCTGCGCGCCTTCTACCACCTGACGCTCTCCGGCGATCCCCGGGCGGCACGCGGGACGGCGCGCGCGCTCGTCGCGCAGCTGGTGACGCTGCACGCGCCGGAGGACCTCGTGCTCGCCGTGGTCACGGCGCGCGGTGCCGCGGCGCACTGGGAGTGGGCCAAGTGGCTGCCGCACGTCCAGGTGCCGGGCGTGGTGGACGGCGCCGGGCCACGGCGGCTGATCGGCGACGACCTCGCCGAGCTGGAGGAGCTGCTGGCGCCCCGGCTGGAGGGCCGGACCCGCTTCAACCGGGAGGGCAGGCCGCTGCTGGACGCGCCGCACGTGGTGGTCCTCGTGGACGGCGGCCGGGTGCCGCCGGACTCGGTGTTCGCCGCGGCCGAGGGCCTGCAGGGCGTCACCGTCGTCGAGCTGGTGCCGGGCGAGCTGGACGAGCCGCGCGGCGGGCTGTCCGTGGTCGTGGAGCCGGGCCGGCTGCGGCTGCTGTCGCAGCTCGCCGCCTACGACGGCGAGCCCGACACGCTCTCCCCCGAGGCTGCCGAGGCGCTCGCGCGCCAGCTCGCGCCCCTGCGCACGGGTGGTGGCGACGGCGACGAACCGCTGCTCGCCAATCTCGACTTCACCGATCTGCTCGGGCTCGGCGACGCCGGCGCGGTCGAGGTCTCGCGCACCTGGCGGCCCCGGCCCGTGGCCGAGCGGCTGCGGGTGCCGATCGGTGTCGACGAGTCCGGCGCGCCGGTGATGCTGGACCTCAAGGAGGCCGCCCTGGACGGCATGGGCCCGCACGGCCTGTGCGTGGGCGCCACCGGTTCCGGCAAGTCCGAGCTGCTGCGCACCCTGGTGCTGGGGCTGGCCGTCACGCACAGCTCGGAGACGCTGAACTTCGTGCTCGCGGACTTCAAGGGCGGCGCGACCTTCGCCGGCATGTCCGCGCTGCCGCACGTCGCGGCGGTCATCACCAACCTGGCGGACGACCTGACGCTGGTCGACCGCATGCGGGACTCCATCACCGGCGAGCTGCAACGCCGGCAGGAGCTGCTGAAGTCGGCGGGCAACTACGCGAACGTCCACGACTACGAGAGGGCGCGCCTGGCGGGCGCCCCGCTGGAGCCGCTCGCCTCGCTCGTCCTGGTCATCGACGAGTTCAGCGAACTGCTCACGGCCAAGCCCGAGTTCATCGACATGTTCATCCAGATCGGCCGCATCGGCCGGTCGCTGGGCGTGCACCTGCTGCTCGCCTCGCAGCGCCTGGAGGAGGGCCGGCTGCGCGGTCTGGAGACGTACCTGTCGTACCGGATCGGTCTGCGCACCTTCTCCGCCGCCGAGTCGCGCACGGCGCTGGGCGTGCCGGACGCGTACCACCTGCCGTCCGTGCCGGGTTCGGGCTACCTGAAGTTCGGCACGGACGAGATGACGCGCTTCAAGGCCGCGTACGTCTCGGGGGCGTACCGGGCCGGCGCGGCGGGCGGTACCGCGGGCGGGGCGCTGCCGGTGGAGCGCCGTCCCGTGCTGTTCACCGCCGGGCACGTGCCCGTCGCGTACGCCGCGCCGCCGGCGCCGGGAGCGGCCCCGGCGCGCGGGGAGGGCGACGCCTTCGCGGACACGGTCCTGGACGTCGTCGTGCGCCGCATCGAGGGCCAGGGGCCGCCGGCCCACCGGGTCTGGCTGCCGCCGCTGGACGAGGCCCCGTCCCTGGACCAGCTGCTGCCCGCGCTGTCGGTGGTGCCGGGCCGCGGCCTGACCGCCGCCGGCGCCGCGCGCGGGGGCCGGCTCGTCGTGCCGCTCGGTCTCGTCGACAAGCCCTTCGAGCAGCGGCGGGACGTCCTCTTCCGCGACTTCTCCGGCGCGGCGGGCCACATGCTGGTCGTCGGCGGGCCGCGGTCCGGCAAGTCGACGCTGCTGCGCACGCTGGTGGCGTCCTTCGCGCTCACCCACACGCCCGCCGAGGTGCAGTTCTACGGCCTGGACTTCGGTGGCGGCGGGTTGAGCGCCGTGGCCGGGCTGCCGCACGTCGGCGGCGTCGCCTCGCGCCTCGATCCCGAGCGGGTGCGCCGTACGGTCGCCGAGGTGGCGGGCGTCCTCGCGCGCCGCGAGGAGTTCTTCCGGGCCCGGGGCATCGACTCCATGGCGACCTACCGCCGGCGCCGGGCCGCAGGCGACTTCGCCGACCAGGAGTGGGGCGACGTCTTCCTGCTCGTCGACGGGTGGGCCGCCTTCCGGCAGGAGTACGAGATGCTGGAGGGTCTCGTCGCCGACATCGCCGGGCGCGGTCTCGGCTACGGCGTGCACCTCGTCGTCACCGCCTCCCGCAACATGGAGGTCCGGCCCGCGCTCAAGGACCAGCTCCTCAACCGCCTGGAGCTGCGGCTCGGCGACACCATGGACTCCGAGTTCGACCGGAAGGTCGCCGCGAACGTGCCGGCCGGAGTGCCGGGCCGCGGCCAGCTGCCGGAGAAGCTCCACTTCCTGGCCGGCCAGCCGCGCATCGACTCCGGTCACGACCCGGAGACCATGACGGACGCCACGGCCGCGCTGGTCGCCGCCGTCGACGAGGCGTGGTCCGGCCCGCACGCGCCGCGCGTCCGGCTGCTGCCGCGCCGGCTGCGCGCCGACGAGCTGCCGAAGGGGTTCGAGCACCCGGAGCGGGGCGTCGCCATCGGCATCGACGAGACGAACCTGGAGCCGGTCTTCGTCGACTTCGAGAGCGACCCGTTCTTCCTCGTCTTCGGCGAGAGCGAGTCGGGCAAGACCTCGGTGCTGCGGCTGCTGGCCCGGCGGATCACCGAGCGGTACGGCCCCGACGAGGCGAAGATCGTCGTCGGGGACTACCGGCGCACGCTGCTGGACGTCGTGCCCGACAGCCATCTGCTGGAGTACGCCCCGATCGCCTCGGCCATGGCCCTCCACGCCGAGGCGCTGGGCGGCCTGATGGAGCGGCGCGCCCCGCAGCCCGGCATCACGCCGCGGCAGCTGCGGGAGCGCAGCTGGTGGTCGGGCCCGCGGTTCTTCGTCATCGTCGACGACTACGAGCTGGTCGCGGCGGGCGGCGGCAATCCGCTCTCCGTGCTGACGGAGAACCTGCCGTTCGCGCGCGACGTCGGCGTCCGCTTCATCATCGCGCGCAACTCGGCGGGCGCGTCGCGCTCGTTGTTCGAGCCCTTCATGCAGCGGGTGAAGGAGCTCGGTGCGCAGGGCCTGGTGCTGTCCGGTGATCCGGGCGAGGGCGACCTCATCGGCGGCGTCCGCCCGAGGCCGATGCCGCCGGGCCGCGGCTGGTTCGTCTCCCGCAAGCGGGGCACGCCGCTGGTGCAGGTGGGGTGGCTGCCGGAGCAGTGACGCGGACCGCTCGCCGCGCGGTGCGGGAAGGCCGGGGGGCACGTCCCCCCGGAACCCCTAGTAGCCCTCGGTGAACAGCCGGGAGGCCCGGCGGTCCGTCGCGTGGTACTGCTCGCTGCCGGTGAGGACCAGGGCCGAGACCTTCTCCAGCACGTGCCTGATGCTCTCGGCCCGCTTCTTGAGCTGGTCCTGGGCGTGCAGCATCGCCTGGTGCGCCTCACCGTGCCAGCCGGCACCGACCTTGCCGACGGCGCTGCTCATGGTCTCGATCTCCCGCTCGATCACCCCGGCCGCGGCCTTGATCTGATCGGCGGTGTCCTTCAGCGAGGCGTAGGTGACGACGATCTCCCCGTCGTGGCCTGCCATTTTCCACTCCCCTTGGTGTCGAAAGTCGTTGCCGGACGTCACGCCCGCGCTCAGTAGGCGTCGATCGCGCTCTTGCCGTGCCCGCCGGCCGAGGTGACGCCGGCGTCGACGCCCTTGATGCTGGCGGCGATCTCCGCGTCGTTGGCCCCGCTGTCCCGGTGGGTCTTCGCCACGGCCTCGCTGAGGTGGTCGATGAGCCGGCGCACCGCGTCGTGGTCCTCGTTCAGCTGGAGCTGTGCCGCCCGGAAGGCGGCGTGGGCGTCGCCCTTCCACTGGCCGCCGTCGACGTTGGCGATGGCGTTCGCCAGCGTGCGCAGGTTGGCCGTGAAGGCCTGGCTCGCCTGGTCGATGGTGTTCTTGAAGGTGTTGAACGCCTCATCGTTGATCTTCTGGTCGCCGGCCATGTGCCGCCTTTCCCCGGTGAGTTGCCCGACGGGCCGAACCGCTCACTCTAGTCACCCGCGGCCGCCGTCCCGACCGCACGGACGCCGGGACGGCGCAAACCGTCCCCCGGACCGGCCGGCAGTTGCTAGCGTCGGCTCCGCCAGCCGTACGCCGTCGCCCGAGGAGCCTGTCGCAGTGGCCACTGAACAAGAGAAGGACGAGCTCTACGCCATGGACATCTCGGGGGTGGAGTGGCTCAGCGCCCCCGACAGCAACCCCGACGAGGCCCGCGTGGAGATCGCGTACCTGCCGGGCGGTGCCGTGGCCATGCGGTCCTCCGAGGACCACGACACCGTGCTGCGGTACACCGAGGCGGAGTGGCGCGCGTTCGTGCTCGGCGCGCGGGACGGCGAGTTCGACCTCGACATCTCCTGAGGGCCGCGCCCACTCCTGAAGGCCGCGCTCAGCCGCTGCCCCCGGGGACGGCGACCGCGAGGACGACGCCGCTCCGGTCGGGGACGTTGCCGTCGTTGACGAGCAGGAGGCGGTCGTCGCGCAGCCGGGGGAAGCCCGTGACCTTGGCCATCATGGCCTCGTTCTTGCGGTCGGTCTCCCGGTCCGAGTGCTCCACGGTGCGCCGGGCCTTGCCGTCGGAGGCCGATACGAACGTGGTGCGGCCGGGGCGTTGCGGGGTGGCGGTGGTGTAGGCGGCGACCTGGCCGTCGTGGACGGCGACGGGGATGGTGACGCGGTTGGCGTCCGCCTTGTAGGTCCAGCGCGGGCGGCCGGTGGACAGGTCGTAGGCCATGGTCACGCCCTGGCCCGCGACGTAGAGGCTGTTCTTGTCGGTCAGGGCGCCGGTGCAGCCCGAGGTGGACAGGAAGCACGGGCCCAGCCGCCAGTAGCCGTTGTAGGCGATGCGGGTCTTCTCCCGGCCGCCGGCGGGGTCCAGCACGACGAAGTCGTACCGGTCGTCCGGGCCGCCCTTGCCCGGGCTCTGGGTGAGGACCAGGGGGCTGGTGGAGATGATGGAGACGAAGCCGTCGTTGCGCGGGAGCGTCGTCGTCCAGCGGGGTTTGGCGAGGTTCGCCGGATCCAGGGAGCGGACGGTGATGTCGCGGGTTCCGCAGTAGTCGACGGCGATCAGCCGGTCGCCGCCCGCCGCGTCGGACCACTCGCAGGGGGCGTGCTTCTCCTGGGCCACCCGCTTGCCGTCGGAGAGCCGGCGGGTCTGGCTTCCCTCGGCCCAGGTCATGTAGACGTGGCCGGCGTTGAGGGAGAGCCTGGGTTCGGCCTTGCCCCACTTGTCGGGGTTGAGGTGGTCGTCGGCCTCGCGCTCCTCGACGAGCAGCTCGTTCCACAGCCGGTGGCCGTCGCGCAGGTCGATGGCCTTGAGGTCGATGCAGCTCTTGCCGAACATCGCGGCGACGACCACCACGTCGCCCTCCGACTCGCGGGAGGCGGCGCAGAGCCGGCCGGTGAGGATGAAGGACCACTTCTTCCGGCCGGTCTTGATGTCGTAGGCCGTGACCATGTCGGGCTCGGCCTTGACGACGAGCGAGGAGGTGAACCAGGTGCCCATGGCCTTGGTGAACTTCTGGTCCGGCGCGGTGCGCGCCTCGGCCTTCCAGGCGACCGATCCAGGGGCGGGGTTCTTCCCGTCGGCGGTCTGCTTCCCGCCCCCGGGTGATCCGCCGCCGGTGAAGGACCACAGGGCCCAGCCGCCCGCGCCGAGCAGGAGGGCGAGGACGAGGCCGATGAGGAGCGCCTTGCGCCGGGCCGGCCGTCCGCCGGCGGTGGCCGCTTCCCCGGCGGGGGACGGCTCCGGGGTGCGCGGGGTCGGGAGCGTCGGCGGATGGGGTGCCGGGGGCCGGGGCGCCGGGGGCTGGGCCATCGGCGGGAGCGGTGCCGGGTGCGGTGGATGTCCGCGGTGGGGCTGGTCCTGGTGGGGCGGTTGCTGCGTCACTGACGGGCTCCTGCGTTCGCTGTCGTTCGGTTCCTGGGCGTGCGGCGCGGGCGGCCGGTCAGCGGAAGGACATGATCATGGGGTGTTCGCCCATGACCTCGTAGGCGACCAGGTACAGGTGGCCGTCGTGGAAGTACGCGCTGCCGCTGCGGGCGAGCGCGTACTCGCGCTCGGCGGACTCCTGCGGCAGCCGCATGAGGACGGACGACTTGCCGTTCGCGGGGTCGACGGAGAGCAGGAGTCCGCTCTCGTCGCTGGTGGCCTGCTGGTAGACCAGCAGATGCCCGTCGTGCATGGCGACCGGGCGGCTGACGCGGCTGCCGCCGAAGTCGGACGTCCAGCGCGGTTTGCCCGTGGCCAGGTCGACGGCGGCGACGGTGTTGCCGCGGGTGCCGTCGGCGTTGTCCCTGTCGTCACGCGTGGCGAGGTAGAGGGTGTTGCCGTCGGCCACGGTGGAGTGGCACGAGGTCAGGTCGTTCTTCCAGCAGTCACTGAGCTGGTAAGGCCCGGCCGAGGCGGATATGAGGGGGTTCATGCGCCCGTCGGGGTCCAGGCTGACGATGTCCGAGGGCTCGGTGTCGTGGTCCCGTCCCACGGTCAGCACGGCGGGGTGGACGGAGAGGACGTTCTGCACCTCCAGCCCGTCGAGGACCTTCCAGGTCCAGTTCTCCAGGCCGCTCTTCGGGTCGACGTCCATGACGAACTGCCGCCCGAAGAGGTCGCACTGGGCGAGGGTGAGGTGGTGGGAGCCCTGGACGACCGTGCCGCGCTCCTCGCAGCCGTAGTCGTAGGGCCTCAGGGGGTCGCCCTGCACGGAGTAGACCATCGGGTCGCCCACGTAGGACAGCGTGATGCGGCCGTTGGCGACGGAGATGTTGCCGTCGCTGAACCGCTGCGACTTCCCCGTGTAGTCGGCCAGTTTCCTGCTCCACATCTCGCGGCCGTGCTCCAGGTCGACGGCCATCAGCATGTCGCAGTCGAATTCCTGCTTGCCGTAGACCACGACGCCCACGCCGCCGTCGGTGCCGGGTGAGCGGTTGCAGGCGTAGCCGGGCAGGTGGACGGTCCACTTGGTCCGGCCGGTCGTGGCGTCGTACGCCGTGACGTCCTTCTTGGTGGGCATCACGACCTTGTCGCCGGTGAACCACGGGCGGCCCAGGCGCTCGGAGTCCCCCTTGTCGGCGTTGGGTACGGCGGCCATCCACTCCAGCTTGGCGTCGACCGGCCGGTCGGCCTTCTTCGCGGGGGCCTGGCCCCCGTGTCCGTCGCGTCCCCACAGCAGCCATCCGCCGGTGCCCGCGCCGGCGACCAGCAGGAGGCCGAGTCCGAGGATCAGGGCCTTGCGGCGCTTGCCGGGGCCGCCCGCCGGTCCGCCGCCGGACGCGGACGGCGACGGCCGGGCGGCCGGCGAGGCGGGCATGGTGGGTG
>NZ_JBFAPH010000079.1:0-20751 GCF_040675635.1 Streptomyces sp. NPDC049577 | reverse complement strand
CGTCCGTGCGATCGAGAGCGATCGTGTCGAGCCGGGCGACCTCGTGGCCCTGTTCGGCATGGGCAGCGGACTCAGCGCCGGACTGGCCCTGCTCCCCCGAGACGGCCGGCGCCGACTGGACGCCCGCCGAGATCACCCCGGCCTCCGCCGGGACCGAGGCGAGCGCACGGGGCCTGGCCGCGTACCTGGAGTCCCTGCCCGACCTGGGGGCACTCCTCACCCGTGAGAAGGCCCTGGTCCTCCGGGGCTTCGGCGTCCCATCCGCCGAGCTGGACCGGGTGATGGACCTGCTGCTGCCGAACCGGCTCGCCTATGTGCACGGCAACTCCCCCCGCACCAAGGTCGGTTCCAACGTCTACACCTCGACCGAGTACCCGGCCGAATACGCCATCTCGATGCACAACGAGATGAGCTACGCCCACCAGTGGCCGGCCCGGCTGCTGTTCTTCTGCGAGACCGCCCCCCACACCGGCGGCGCCACCCCCGTCATCGACGGCACCCGCTGGCTGGCCTGCCTGGACCCCGAGGTCCGCGAGGCGTTCCGGGGCGGCGTGCGCTACTCGCAGAACCTGCACGGCGGCATGGGCCTCGGCAAGAGCTGGCAGTCCACCTTCGAGACCGAGGACCGCGAGCGGGTCGAGGAGTTCCTGAGCGCGTCGGGCGCCACCTGGCAGTGGCTGCCGGACGGCGGGCTGCGCGTCTCCCAGGTGCGCCCCGCGATCATCGAGCACCCGGTCACCGGCGCCGAGGTCTGGTTCAACCAGGCCGACCAGTGGCACCCCGCCGCCCTCGGCGACGACACGGCCGCGGCCCTGGCCGCGATCATGCCGGCCGAGGAGCTGCCGCAGTCCGTCACCTTCGCGGACGGCTCCCCGATCCCCGACGCGTACGCCGTCCAGGTGCGGGACCGGGGCCTCGCGAACGCCGTGGACGTCGACTGGGCCGCCGGCGACCTGCTGCTCATCGACAACGTGCTGGTGGGGCACGGCCGTAGGCCGTTCACCGGGCCGCGGCGCGTCCTCGTCGCGATGTCGGACTGACACCTCCGGCAGGTCCCCCCCGGCCGGCACCGCCGACCCGACTCATCCGACCGACACAACCAACCCAGGAGATCCCCATGTCCGCTGTTCAGAACGGTGCTCCCGCCTACCGCGTCGTGCTCAACCACGAGGAGCAGTACTCGGTCTGGTGGGCCGACCGCGATCTGCCCGCCGGCTGGCGGGCCGAGGGCACCGAGGGCACCCGCGAGGAGTGCCTGGCCCGCATCGGTGAGGTGTGGACGGACATGCGTCCGCTGAGCCTGCGCCGCCGCATGGACGCCGTCGCGGGCTGACCCGCCGGAACACACCCCCCACGTCGCACCGCAGCCGACCATCTACGAGGAGCACCAGCCACATGATTCCCGAGTCGCGAACGGGCGCCTCTACCGACGAGCCCCACCTGGCCCACGAACTCGTCGCGCGCCGCGCGGCGGCGACTCCGGACGCCGTCGCCGTCGTGGCCGGCGGGCGGGAGATCAGCTACGCCGAGCTGGACGCGCGCGCCAACCGGCTGGCCCACCACCTGCGCGGCCTGGGCGTCGGCCCCGGGGCGGTCGTCGGCGTCTGCCTGCCCCGCACCCCCGAACTGGTCGGCACCCTGCTGGCCGTGTGGCGGGCGGGCGCCGGCTATCTGCCGCTCGACCCGGCGCAGCCCCGGGCGCGCTCCTCGTGGATGCTGCGGTCGTCCGGCGCGGCCCTCGTCGTCACCGACGGCGAGTCGGCCGCGGTGGCCGAGGGCTCGGGCGCCACGGCGCTCATCCTGCCCGAGCTCGCGGACCGGCTGGCCGGCGAGCCCGCGACCGCCCCGGAGTGCGGTGCGACCCCGCAGGACATCGCCTACGTCATCTACACCTCCGGCTCCACCGGCACCCCCAAGGGCGTGGTGATCAGCCACGAGGGCATCGGCAACCGCATCGCCTGGGCCACCGGTACCCACGGGCTGGGCCCCGCGGACCGGCTGCTGCACAAGACCGCGGTGACCTTCGACGCCCACGTCTGGGAGGTCTTCGCCCCGCTCGTCAGCGGCGGAGCCGTCGTCCTGGCCCCGGCCGGTGCCGAGCGCGACGCCGCCGCGATGCTGCGCGCGGTCGCCGAGCACCGGGTCACCGTCCTCCAGGTGGTGCCCTCCGTGCTGCGGGTGCTGGCCGAGGAGGACGGCTGGCGCGACTGCGACCGGCTGCGGCTGCTCTTCTCCGCCGGCGAGCCCCTGCACGCCGAGCTCGCGCAGCGCGTCCTCGCCAGGGCCGCCGCGCCCGGTCGCGCGCCGCTGGAGATCTGGAACACCTACGGCCCCACCGAGTGCTCGATCGACGTCACGGCGCACCGCTTCGACCCCGCGCAGGCCACCGGCCCGGTGCCCATCGGCCGCCCGATCAGCGGCATGCGCGCCCTCGTCGTCGACGCCGCCGGGAACCCGGTCGCCGTCGGCGCGCCCGGTGAGCTCTGCGCCGGCGGCGTCGGCGTCGCCCGCGGCTACCTCGGCAGCCCGGAGCAGACCGCCGACCGTTTCGTCCCCGACCCGTTCGCCAAGGACGGCTCCCGCCTGTACCGCACGGGCGACAAGGTGCGCTGGCGCCAGGACGGCGTCCTGGAGTACCTGGGCCGTATCGACCACCAGGTGAAGATCAACGGCGTCCGGATCGAGCCCGGCGAGATCGAGAGCGCCCTCGCCGCGCACCCCCGCGTCAGCGGCGCGGTCGTCACCCCCTTCACCGCCCCCGACGGCGGCAAGCGCCTCGCCGGCTACGTCACCCTGGCCGCCGGCTCGGACGAGGTCGTCGACGGGCTGCGCTCCTTCCTCCAGGAGCGGCTGCCGGACACCCACATCCCCGCCGCCTTCATCCGCCTGGACGCCTTCCCGCTGACCGTCAACGGCAAGGTCGACCGCGCCGCCCTGCCGGCCCCCGACCCCGGCGCCGGCGCGCCGGCCCGCCGGGCGCCGCGCACCGCCACCGAGAAGCTGGTCGCCGACGCCTGGCGCGAGCTGCTCAAGGTGGACGAAGTCGGCCTGGACGACGACTTCTTCCGGCTCGGCGGCACCTCGCTCCAGCTCACCCGCCTCGCCTACCAGCTGCGGAACGCCTCCGGCCGGCAGATCCAGCTGCGCGGCCTGTTCACCGCGACCACCGTCGAGGCCCAGGCCCGTCTGCTCGCGCCGGAGGAGACCGCCGAGACCTCCCGGGCGCAGGCGCCCATCGGGCGCGTCCCGCGCGACGGCCGGCCGCTGCCGCTCTCCTTCGGCCAGCGCCGCCTGTGGTTCCTGGACCGGCTCAACCCGGGCAGCGCCGAATGGGTGGCCGGCATGTTCCTCAAGGTCCCCGAGGGGACCAGCACCGTCCACGTCCAGCGCGTCCTCAACACCCTCGTCGAGCGGCACGAGGCCCTGCGCACCCGCTACGCCGTCGTCGACGGCGAGTCCGTGCAGTTCGTCGCCGAGCCGCACCCGGTCGCCCTGCGCCAGGTGCACGTCGACCGGGCCGGTTTCGCGGCCGTCCTCAAGGAGGAGTTCGGGTACGGCTTCGACCTGGACAACGGACCGCTGCTGCGCGCCACGTTCGCCCGGATCACCGGCGGCGACCAGATCGTCGTCGTCGCGATGCACCACATCACCACCGACGGCTGGTCCTCCACCGTGCTGGAGCGCGAGTTCCACGCGCTGCTCGACGCCTGCCGCGACGACCGGCCCGGCGCGGGCCTCGACCGGCCGGCGCTCGACTACGCCGACTACGCGGTCTGGCAGCGCGAGCAGCTGACCGAGGAGGTGCTCGCCGCCGAACTCGGCCACTGGCGCGGCGTCCTCGCCGGCAGCACGCCGCTGGAGCTGCCCACGGACCGGCCGCGCGCCGCCGTCCGGGACGGCCGCGGCTCGGTCGTCCACTTCACCGTCCCGGCCCCGGTCGCGACGGCCCTCACCGGCCTCGGCCAGCGGCACGGTGCCACGCCCTTCGCCACGCTGCTGACCGCCTACGCCACCCTGCTCGCCGCGCACGGCGGCCGGTGGGACGTGCCGGTGGGCACCCCGGTCGCCGGGCGCGACCGCTCCGAGACCGAGAACATGGTCGGCTTCTTCCTCAACAGCCTGGTGCTGCGCTGCTCGCTGGACGGCTCGCTGTCCTTCGCCGAGGCGCTGGACCGGGTCACGGAGACGACCCGGCAGGCCTTCGCCCACCAGTCGCTGCCCTTCGAGCGGCTGGTCGAGGAGCTCGCGCCGGAGCGCGACCTGTCCCGCACCCCCCTGTACCAGGCGGCGTTCGACCTGCACGACGAGTCGTTCAACGGCGCCGTCGAGCAGCCGGACGACGTCGAGACGCTGCGGGAGATGTGGAGCCTGGCCCACACCGACCTGACGCTCTACATGCGCCGCCACGACGACGGCACCCTCTTCGGCAGCCTGGAGTACGCCACCGCGCTCTTCGACGCCGCCACCGTCGAGGCCCTCGCCGGCCGTTTCCAGCGCCTGCTGGCCGCCGTCGCCGAGAACCCCGCGGCCCGCCTGGAGGAGCTGGACCTGCTGTCGGCGGACGACCGCCGGCTGCTGGCCGAGACCTCCGTCGCCCCGGGCGAGGAGGTGACCGCCGCCGTGCACGAGATCATCGCCGGCCGGGCCGCGGCCGGCCCGGACGCCGTCGCGGTGGCCGAGGACGGCACGGAGACGACGTACGCCGCGCTGGAGGCCCGCGCCAACCGGCTCGCCCACCACCTGCGCGCCCTCGGCGTCGGCCCGGAGACCCCCGTCGGCGTGCTGCTGGACCGCGGCGCGGAGCAGATCGCGACGCTGCTGGCCGTCTGGAAGGCGGGCGGCGCCTACATCCCGATGGACCCGGCCTGGCCGGCCGAGCGGGTCACCGGCATGGCGGCCGACGCCGCGGCGCCGGTCGTCGTCACGCAGTCGGCCTACGCCGGGCGGTTCGCGGGCTACGGCGGTGCGCTCGTCGTGGCCGACGCCGCCGACGCGCGGGCGGTCGCGGCCCGGCCGGCGACCGCCCCGGACGTCCCGGCGGACCTGGACCGGCTCGCCTACGTCATCTACACCTCCGGCTCCACCGGGCGCCCCAAGGGCGTCGCCGTGCCCCACCGCGGCCTGGCCAACCACCTGCGGTGGGCCGTCCGGGAGCTGGTCTCCCGGGGCACGGGCGGCAGCGCCGTCTTCTCCTCCGTCGCCTTCGACCTGGCGGTGCCCAACGTGTGGGCGCCCCTGCTGGCCGGTCAGCGCGTGGTGGTCCTGCCCCAGGAGACGGACCTCACCGAGCTGGGCGCGCGGCTGACCGCCGCCGGCCCGTACAGCTTCCTCAAGCTCACCCCCGGGCACCTGGACATCCTCACCCGGCAGATCACTCCCGAGCAGGCGGCGGCCCTCGCCGGTGTCGTCGTGGTCGCCGGCGAGGCGCTGCCCGGGACGCTCGCCCGGCAGTGGGCGACCTGGCTGGGCGATGGCCGCCTGGTCAACGAGTACGGCCCGACCGAGGCGTCGGTGGGCACCTGCATCTACCCGGTGACGGCCGCCGAACCGGCCGCGGTCGTGCCGATCGGCCGACCGCTGCCCGGCATGGCGATGCACGTGCTGGACGAGCAGCTGCGGCTCGTGGTGCCGGGCGCGATCGGCGAGCTGTACGTCGGCGGCACCGGAGTGGCCCGCGGCTACGCGGACCGCCCGGAGCTGACCGCCGAGCGCTTCGTGCCCGACCCCTTCGCCGGCACGCCGGGCGCCCGCCTCTACCGCACCGGCGACCTGGTCCGCCGACTGCCCTCCGGTGACGTGGAGTTCCTCGGCCGTACCGACCACCAGGTCAAGATCCGTGGCTACCGGGTCGAGCCGGGCGAGGCCCAGGCCGTCCTCGCCGCCCACCCGGGCGTCCGGGAGGCCGTGGTCGTCGCCCGCGGCGAGGCCCCGGACGCCGTCCGGCTCGCCGGCTACTACGTGCCCCGGGCCGGTGCCGCGGCCCCGGCGGCCGCCGAACTCGCCGCGCACTGCGCCGAGTCGCTGCCCGACTACCTGGTCCCGGCCACCTTCACCCCGCTCGACGCGATTCCGCTGAACGCCAACGGCAAGGTCGACCGGGCCGCGCTGCCGGCGCCCGAGGGCCGGGCCCCCGAGGAGGGCGACGAGCCCGAGGGCCTCCTCCAGGAGTGGATCGCCGGCCTCTGGACCGACCTGCTGGGCACCCGCGTCGGCGCGCGCGACAACTTCTTCGAGTCCGGCGGCAACTCCATCCTCGCCATCCGCATGATCGCCGCGATCCAGGCCGAGTTCGACGTCACCCTCCCGGTCCGCGAGGTCTTCGCCCACCCCACCGTCGCCCGTCTCGCCGATGCCGTCGAGTCGAGAATCCGAGCCGAAATCGAGCAGATGTCGGACTCCGAGCTGCTTGAGGAGCAGAGAGCATGAGCATCCAGGAGATCACTCCGGCCGCGCAGCCCCTGACCGCGCCGGCCGGGGCGAAGGACACCGACGCCCTCCGCGCCGAGCTGCTGCGCCGCCGCCTCGCGGGCCGCGGCGGCAAGCCGGCCGGCGCCGCGCAGCAGGGGATCCCGCGGGCCGACCGGACCGCGCCCCTGCCCCTGTCCGCCGGACAGCAGCAGATGTGGTTCCTCAGCCGGCTCGACCCGGACAGCTCCGAGTACCTCGTCCCGATGGCCCTGCGACTGCGCGGCACCCTCGACACCGCCGCGCTGGAGGCCGCCTGGCGGCGGGTGGTCAACCGGCACGAGATCCTGCGCACCCGCTACGGCCTGGACGGCGTCGACCCCGTACAGATCATCGACCCGGCCGGCGAGGGCGGCCCCGCCCCCGTCCTGGACGACCTGACCGGCGACCCCCGGGCGAACCGCGAGCAGCTCGCCGCGGACCTCGTCGAGCGCGAGCTCGCCACGCCCTTCGACCTGGCCGTCGAATGGCCGGTGCGGGCCCGGCTGATCCGGATGGCCGCCGACGACCACATCCTCGTCGTCGTCTTCCACCACATCGCCTGCGACGCCTGGTCCACCCGGATCTTCGCCACCGAGCTCAGCCAGGTCTACACCGCGCTGGTGCGCGGCACCGCCGACGGCCTGGCCCCGCTCTCCCTCCAGTACGCCGACTACGCCGCCTGGCAGCACGGGCGGCTGTCCGGCCCGCTCCTGACGCGGCAGCTGGACCACTGGCGCGAGACGCTGGCCGGCGCGCAGCCCACCGAGCTGCCCACCGACCGGCCGCGCCCCGCCACCCGCGACTCGGCCGGCGCGGACGTGTCCTTCCGCTTCCCCGAGGACCTCTCCGCCCGCGTCCGCGAGCTGGCGACCGCGCACGGCACCACGCCGTTCACCGTCCTGCTCACCGCCTTCCAGGTGCTGCTCTCCCGCTACACCGGCCAGCCGGACGTCTCCGTCGGCACCGTCGTCTCCGGCCGCACCAGGCCCGAGCTCCAGCAGCTCATCGGCTACGGCATCAACACCCTCGTCCTGCGCGCCGCCTGGGCGGACGACCCCGGCTTCGGCGCACTGCTGGACCGCGGCCGGACGACGCTGCTCGACGCGTTCGACCACCAGGAGGTGCCCTTCGCGCGGCTGGCGGACGAGCTGGAGCCCGAGCGGGACATGTCCCGCACCCCCCTGCACCAGGTCGCCTTCACCATGCACGAGGAGCGTCTGGACGCCTTCTCGCTGCCCGGCCTGACCGTCGAGCAGTACCGGCGGCAGGAGCGGATCGCCAAGTACGACCTCACCCTCCAGATCGAGGACGGTGCCGACGGCTCCTTCCGCGGCGCGCTCAACTACGCCACCGCCCTCTTCGACCGCGACACCGTCCAGCGCACGGTCCGCCACCTGCTGCGCCTCCTCGACGCGGCCACCACCAGCCCGGAACTCCCCGTCTCGCGGCTGCCGTTGATGGACGAAGCCGAGTACGCGGTCGTCACCGGCGCCCTCGACGGCCACCGCGCCGGCGCACCCGTGGACCGCTGCGTCCACCAGGCGTTCGAGGAGCGGGCCGCGGCCACCCCGGACGCCCTCGCGGTGACCGCGGGAGACACCTCGCTCACCTACCGGGAGGTCAACGAGCGGGCCAACCGGCTCGCCCACCACCTGCGCGAGAAGGGCGCCGGACCGGAGACCCTGGTCGGCCTCTGCCTGGAACGCGGCATCGAGCTGCTCCCCGCCCTCCTCGGCATCCTCAAGTCCGGCGCGGGCTACCTCCCGCTCGACCCGGCCAACCCCTCCGACCGGCTCGGCTACGTCATCGCCGACGCGGGCGCCCGGATCGTCGTCACCACCTCGGCCACCGCACCGGCGATCGCGGACGTCCACCACGGCGAGACGGTCCTGCTCGACCGCGACGCCGAGCTGATCGCCGCCCGCCCGGCCACCGACCCCGTACCGCTCGCCGGACCCGACTCCACGATCTACGTCATCTACACCTCGGGCTCCACCGGCCGCCCCAAGGGCGTCGTCCTCTCGCACACCAACGTGCTGCGGCTGATGACCACCGCCCACGAGCACTACGCCTTCCAGGCGCGCGACGTGTGGACGATGTTCCACTCCTACGCGTTCGACGTCTCCGTCTTCGAGATGTGGGGCGCCCTGCTGCACGGCGGCCGGCTCGTGGTCGTCCCCCAGGAGATCACCCGCTCCCCCTCGGACTTCCTCGACCTGCTCGTCGCCGAACGCGTCACCGTGCTCTCCCAGACGCCGACCGCCTTCCGCTCCCTCGTGGCCGCGGCCGGCGCCGGCGACCCGCGCGTCGGCGAACTCGCCCTGCGCGCCGTCGTCTTCGCCGGGGAGAAGCTGGAGGTCCCGGAGCTGCGCCCGTGGCTGGACCGGGTCGGCCCCGACGGGCCCGACCTCGTCAACATGTACGGCATCACCGAGACCACCGTGCACACCACCTACTACCGGATCGAGGAGGAGGACTTTGCGCCGCTCTCGGGCAATCGGGTGGGCTATCCGCTCAGCGACCTTTCGGTGTATCTCCTGGACGCCGCGGGCAACCCCGTCCCGATCGGTGTGCCAGGCGAGATCCACGTGGGCGGTCCCGGAGTCGCCCGCGGCTATCTGAACCGGCCCGGGCTGACCGCCGAGCGCTTCGTCCCCAACCCCTTCGCCCAGGACGGCTCGCGCCTCTACCGCAGCGGCGACGCCGCCCGGCGCCGCAGCGACGGCAGCCTGGAGTTCATCGGCCGCATCGACAACCAGGTCAAGATCCGCGGCTACCGCATCGAACTCGGCGAGATCGCCGGCGCCCTGCTGGGCCACCCGGACATCGCCGATGCGGTCGTCCGGGTCCGCGAGGACGGTGGCGAGAAGCAGCTCGTCGGCTATCTCGTCCCCGAGGACGGCCGCACCCCGCAGACCGGCGAACTCCGCGCCCTGCTGCGCACGACGCTGCCCGAGTACATGGTCCCGGCGGCCTTCGTCACCATCGACGCCATCCCGCTGACCGTCAACGGCAAGCTCGACCACCGCGCCCTCCCCGCCCCCGACTTCGCCGCGCTGCGCGGCGACGGCGCCTACACCGCGCCCCGCACCCCGGACGAGGAGCGGATCGCCGCGGTGTGGCGCGAGGTGCTCGGCGTCGAACGCGTCGGCGTCGAGGACTCCTTCTTCGACCTCCGCGGCGACTCCATCCGTGCCATCGCCCTGGTCGGCGCCCTGCGCGAGGCCGGCTACGAGGCGTCCGTGCGCGACGTCTTCGACTACCGCACGGTCGCCCAGCTGTGCGCCGCGGTGACCGGCCGTCCGGCACCGGCCGCCGGCACCGGCACCGTCGAGCCCTTCGCGCTGATCTGCGCCGAGGACCGGGCCGCCCTCCCCGAGGGCGTCACCGACGCCTATCCGCTGTCGCAGATGCAGCTCGGCATGGTCGTCGAGATGCTCGCCGACACCGGCCGCAACCTCTACCACAACGTCTCGACCTTCCGGATCCGCGACGACAGGCCCTTCGACGCCGAGGCGTTCCTGGCCGCCGGCCGCGTCGTGACCGCCCGCCACGAGGTGCTGCGCACCTCCCTGGACCTGACCGGCTACTCGGTGCCGATGCAGCTGGTGCACGCCACCGCCGAGATGCCGCTCGACTGGCAGGACCTCTCCGGCCTCGACGCCGAAGCGGTCGACGCGGAGCTGCGCGCGTTCACCGTCCGCGAGCGCGCCGACGTCTTCGACCTGTCCGTCCCCGGCCTCATGCGCTTCCATGCGCACCTGACCGACGACACCGACGGCTGGTGGATCTCGGTGACCGAGTGCCACCCCATCCTGGAGGGCTGGGGCCACCACTCGCTGCTCATGGAGCTCGTCGAGTGCTACCGGGCGCTGCGGGACGGGCGCGAGCCCGAGCCGTTCGACGCCCCGGCCGTGCGCTTCGCCGACTTCGTCGCCGGCGAACTGCGGGCCCTGGATTCGGAGGAGGACCGCTCCTACTGGCAGGACGTCGTCACCGAGCACGCGCCGCTGCGGCTGCCCGAGGGCTGGGGCGACGACCCGGCGCTGCCCCGGACGACCGTCCAGGCCGCCATTGTCTGGACCGACCTGGAGGAGGGCCTGCGGGCGCTGGCCGCCCGGGCGAAGACCTCGCTCAAGAGCATCATGGTCGCCGCCCACCTCACGGTGATGAGCCGGCTCACCCACGAGCCCGCCTTCCACACCGGACTCGTCTGCGACGCGCGCCCCGAACTCCTCGGCGCCGACCGGGTGCTGGGCATGTATCTCAACACCCTGCCGTTCCCGCACGACCGCTCCGCCCGCACCTGGAACGAGCTGGTCCGGCAGGTCTTCGCCCGCGAGGTCGGCCTGTGGCCGCACCGGCGCTACCCCATGGCCGCCATCCAGCGCGCCTGGGGCGGCTCCCGCCGGCTGCTGGACGTCTACTTCAACTACCAGGACTTCCGGCAGGTCGACGCCGGAGTCGTCGACCACGAGGGCGGCATCGACGACAGCCCCTCGGAGTTCCCGCTCACCGTGTCCTCCCGCGTCGGCCACATCATCGTCACCGCCGACTCCCACCACGTGAACCAGGAGCACGCCGACCGCCTGGTCGCGATGTACCGGACCGTGCTGGAGGCCATGGCCGCCGACCCCGACGGCGACGCCCGCGCCGACCTGCTGGACGACGCGGAGCGCACCCGCCTGCTGCGCGACTGGAACGACACGGCCGTCCGGCGCGCCCCCGAGCCCGTCCACGCCCTCTTCGACGCGCACGCCACGGCCGCCCCCGGGGCGACCGCCCTCGTGCACGACGGCCGGCAGCTGTCCTACGCCTGGCTCAAGGAGCGCTCCGACGCCTACGCCGAGCGGCTGCACGCCCTGGGCACCGGCCGGGAGACCGTCGTCGGGCTGCTGATGGACCGCACCCCCGAGCTGGTCGCCGCGATGCTCGGCATCTGGAAGGCCGGCGGCTCGTACGTCCCGCTCGACCCGTCCTTCCCCGGCGCCCGCGTGGGCCATGTGCTCGCCGACGCGGGCGCGGCCCTGGTCGTCACCGAGGCCGCCCACGCGCCCGTGCTGGACGAGGCGTACGACGGCCCGCGGCTCGTCGCCGACGAGCCCTGGCCGGCCGCGCCCGCCACCGGCGGCCGCCCGGCGCCGTCCGACGCGGACGACCTCGCCTACACGCTCTACACCTCCGGCTCCACCGGCCGCCCCAAGGGCGTCGGCGTAGGCCACCGGGCGCTCACCAACCTCCTGCTCTCCATGGGCGAGGAGCTGGGGTCCACCGCGGCCGACGCCTGGCTCTCCCTGACGTCCGTCTCCTTCGACATCTCCGGCCTCGAACTCTTCCTGCCGCTCGTCACCGGCGGCCGGCTGGTGCTCGCCGACAGCCTGGAGACCAAGGACGGCGCGGCCCTGGCCGAGGTCGTCGCCGCGCACGGCGTCACCCACGTCCAGGCCACCCCCTCCGGCTGGAACCTGCTGCTGCGCTCCGGCTTCGGCAGCGCCGACGTCACCGCGCTGACCGGCGGCGAGGCCCTGCCCGCCGAGCTGGCCCGCGAACTGCGCGGCCGCGTGGCACGGCTGGTCAACGTCTACGGGCCCACGGAGACGACCATCTGGTCGATGCTCTGGGAGGTCCCCGAGGACGCCACGGCCGTCTCCATCGGCCGGCCGATCGCCAACACCACCACCTACGTCCTCGACGGCCTGATGCGCCCGGTGCCCGTCGGCGTCCCCGGCGAGCTGTACATCGGCGGCACCGGCCTGGCCCGGGGCTACCGGGGCATGCCCGGGCGCACCGCGGCGCACTTCGTGCCCGACCCCTTCGGCACCGAGCCCGGCGCCCGGCTGTACCGCACCGGCGACATCGTGCGGATCCGCCCCGACGGCAGCTACCTGTACGGCGGCCGCGCCGACGACCAGGTCAAGATCCGCGGTGTGCGGATCGAGCCCGGCGAGATCGAGGCGGCCCTGACCGGCCTCGACGGTGTGGCCCAGGCGGCCGTCACCGTCCGGGAGGACACCCCGGGCGACAAGCGCCTGGTCGCCTACGTCGTCCCCGCCGGCGGTTCTCCCGCCGAGCCGGGCGAGCTGCGCCGCCGGCTGGCCGCCGTCCTGCCCGAGGCCATGCTGCCCACCTCGTGGGTCGTCCTCGACGCGCTGCCCCTGAACACCGCCGGCAAGGTCGACCGCCGCGCCCTGCCCGCCCCCACCCAGGCCGACCTGGCGGCCGCCGCCTATGTCGCCCCCCGCACCCCGGCCGAGGAGCGCATCGCCGCCGTCTGGGCCCGGGTGCTGGAGGTGGACCGGGCCGGCGTGGAGGACTCCTTCTTCGACCTCGGCGGCGACTCGCTGCGCGCCATCAACCTGGTGGGCACCCTGCGGGACGCCGGGTACGACATCGCGGTGCGCGACATCTTCGAGCACCGCACCGTCGCCGCCCTCACCGCGGCCGTCGCGGACCGGCCCGCGCTGACCGGCGGCATCACCGCCGTCCGGCCGTTCGCGCTCGTGCCGGAGGAGGACCGCGCCGCCCTGCCGGCCGGGCTCGCCGACGCCTACCCGGCCTCGCAGCTCCAGCTGGGCATGCTCGTGGAGATGCTCGCCGACACCGGTGGCAGCAACTACCACCAGGCCGTCTCCATCCGGGTCCGCGACGACCGCCCGTTCGACGCGGACGCCCTGCGCGCCGCCGTCGACGAGGTCACGGCCCGCCACGACGTCCTGCGCACCTCCTTCGACCTGACCGGCTACTCGGTGCCGATGCAGCTCGTGCACGCCCGCGTCGACGTGCCGCTGCGCTTCGTCGATCTGCGCGGCATGGACGAGCGGCGCCAGGCCGCCGAGCTGGAGGACTTCCTCGCCGCCGAGCGCGCCGACCGCTTCGACCCCGCGGCGACCCCGCTGCTGCGCGTCGCGGTGCACCTGGAGAGCGACGCCGCCTGGCGGGTCACCTTCAGCCAGCCGCACGCCATCACCCAGGGCTGGGCCCAGTTCGCGCTGCTGACCGAACTCGTCGAGCACTACCGGACGGTGTGCGACGGCCTGCCGGCCGAGCCGTACCAGGCGCCGCCCGTGCGCTACGCCGACTTCGTCGCCGAGGAGCTGCGCTCCCTCGCCGGCGAGGAGGACCGCGCCTACTGGCGGGACATCACCGCCCGGTACGCGCCGCTGACCCTGCCCGCCCACTGGGGCGAGGAGGGCGAACGCCGCACGCACGTGGTGCCGGTCCGGCTCACCGACCTGGAGCAGCCGCTGCGCGCCTTCGCCTCCCGCAACCGGGTCTCCCTCAAGAGCGTGCTGCTCGCCGCCCACCTGAAGGTGATGAGCGCGCTCACCGAGGAGGAGTCCTTCCACACCGGACTGGTCTGCGACGCGCGCCCCGAGGTGCTGGGCGCCGACCGGGTGCTGGGCATGTACCTCAACACCCTGCCGTTCCCCCACGATCGCACGGCCCGCACCTGGGACGAGCTGGTCCAGCAGGTCTTCGCCCGCGAGACGCTCGGCTGGCCCCACCGGCACTACCCCATGGCGGCCGTCCAGCGGGACGCGAACAGCGCCCGCCGTCAGATCGACGTGCTGTTCAACTACCACGACCTGCGGGTCTTCGACAGCGAGACCATCGACGCGGCGTCGAGCGTCGGACAGACGACGACCGAGTTCGCCCTGAGCGTCGCCACGGGCGGCGAGGGCCTCAACCTCACCGCCGACTCCCGGGCGCTCGGCCGCGCACACACCGAGCGGCTGGCGGCCATGTATCGCTCGGTGCTCGCCGCCATGGCCCACGACCCCGGGGGCGACCCGCGGGAGGCCCACCTCCCCGAGCGCGACCGGCAGTTGCAGACCGAGTGGACCGAGACGCTCCGCGAGCCGGAGACCGTCGCCGCCGAGGAGGAGTTCGCCCGCCGCGCGGCCCTGCACCCCGACCGCACGGCCATCGCCGCCGACGGGGTGGAACTGAGCTACGCGCAGGTCAACGAGGCGGTCAACCGGCTCGCCCACCACCTGCGGGACCTCGGCGTCGGACCGGAGAGCGTGGTCGGCATCTGCGCCGAGCGCTCGCCGGCCACCGTCACGGCCGTGCTGGCCGTCCTCAAGGCGGGCGGCGCCTATCTGCCGCTCGACCCGGACCACCCGGCCGACCGCCTCGCCTACATGGCCGCGGACGCGGGCATCACCGTCCTGCTCACCGAGCAGACGCTGTGGGAGCCGCTGGTGGAGGCCGCGCCCGGGCTGACGGCCGAGATCGTGCTCCTCGACCGCCCCGCGCAGTGGGCCGACCGCCCGGCCACCGACCCGGAGCCGCTCGCCGGGCCGGAGAACCTCGCCTACGTCATCTACACGTCCGGCTCCACGGGCCGCCCCAAGGGCGTCCTGGTCAACCGCCGCGGCATGGGCAACCACCTGCTCGCCAAGACCGAGGACCTGTCGCTCACCGAGGACGACTCGATCGTGCAGAACGCCTCCATGGCGTTCGACATCTCGGTCTGGCAGATGCTCTCCGCCCTTGTCACCGGCGGCCGGGTGCGGGTGGTCGGCGCGGACGCCGCCGTCGACCCCGACGCGCTCTTCGGCCGCACCGCCGAGGAGTCCGTGACGATCCTGGAGGTCGTCCCCTCGCTCCTGCGCGCCGCCCTGGACGCCTGGGACGCGGGCACCATGCAGTACGAACTCCCCGCCCTGCGCCGGCTCGTCGTCACCGGCGAGGCGCTGCCGCCGGACCTGTGCCGCCGCTGGTTCGCGCGCTTCCCGCACGTCCCCATGGTCAACGCCTACGGCCCGACCGAGTGCTCCGACGACGTCACGCACGCGATCATCCGCGCGGGCGACCCGGTCGGTGAGGCGCGGGTGACCATCGGGCGCACGGTCCGCAACACCCGCCTGTACATCCTGGACACGAACATGCAGCCGGTCCCGGTGGGCGTCCCCGGCGAGCTGTACGTGGGCGGCAGCGGTGTCTCCCGCGGCTACGGCGGCCGCCCGGAGCTCACGGCCGAGCGGTTCCTGCCGGACCCCTTCGGCCCCGCCGGCGCCCGGCTGTACCGCACGGGGGACGTGACCGCCTGGAACGAGGACGGCAGCGTCGAGTTCCTCGGCCGCGTCGACCACCAGGTCAAGGTGCGCGGCGTGCGGATCGAGCTCGGCGAGATCGAGGCCGCCCTGACCGCGCTCGACGAGATCGCCGACGCGGCCGTGGCCGTCAAGCACGGCCCCCTGGGCCGCGAGACGCTGGTCGGCTACGTCGTGCCGGCCGGTGGCGGCGAGCCCGACGCCAAGGCGCTGCGCGCCCTGCTGGCCCGTTCACTCCCCGAGGCGATGATCCCGGCCGTCTACCTGGCGCTGGAGGCCCTGCCGCTGACGGCCAACGGCAAGGTCGACCGCAAGGCGCTGCCCGACCCGGACAGCTGGGACGACCGGGACCGCCCGTACGCGGCGCCGGCGACCCCCACCGAGGAGGCGATCGCCGCCGTCTGGTCCGCGGTCCTCGGCGTGGAGCGCGTCGGCCGCGAGGACGGCTTCTTCCGCCTCGGCGGCGACTCGATCCTGGTCATCCAGGTGATCGCCGCGGCCCGCCGCGCGGAGCTGCCGCTGTCGCTGTTCCAGCTGTACCAGCACGAGACGCTCGCCGAGGTCGCGGCGGCCGTGGATGCCGAACTCACCGCCCGGAACCGGCCCGTCATGCCCGCCGCGGCCGCCGCGGCCGCCTCCGGGGTGGACCCGGACGCCATCCGCGCGGCGCTCGACTCCTCCGGCGTGCCCGGCGCGAGCCTCGCGCTGATCGAGGGCGGCGAACTGGTCGCCCTGGAGGCCATCGGAACGCTCGCCGCGGGCTCCGGCGAGCAGGTCACCGACCGGACCGTCTTCCAGGCCGGCTCCTGGGGCAAGCACGTCACCGCCGTGGCCGTCATGCGCCTCGTCGACCAGGGGCTGATCGACCTGGACGCCGACGCCAACGCCTACCTGCGCTCCTGGACCGTGCCCGGCGGCGACGCCGGACCGGTGACCGTCCGCGCCCTGCTCAGCCACCTCGCCGGGCTCGCCGAGACCCCGCGCCGGGGCGTGCGGCGCGGCGAACCGGTGCCGGACCTCCTCGGTCTGCTGCGGGACGGCGCGGTGCGCGAGAGCGCGCCGGGCGAGCGCTTCCACAAGTCCAACGCCCACTACTCCGTTCTGGAGCAGCTGCTGACGGACCTGACCGGCGAGGACTTCGAAGCCCTCGTGCGCCGGCTGGTGTTCGACCCGCTGGGCATGGACGGCAGCAGCTTCGACCAGTCCTTCCCGGAGACCTGCGGGCGTCCGGTCGCGCTCGGCCACGACGCCGGGGGCCGCACCCTCGACGGCGGCTGGCTGGTGCACCCGGAGCGCGCCGCGGCGGGCCTGTGGAGCACCGCCGCCGACATGGCACGGCTGGAGCTGGAGATCCGCCGCAGTGCCCTGGGCCGGCCGCTCGCCCTGCTCTCCCCGGAGAGCGCCGGGCAGCTGCTGACGCCGCACAGCGACAGCTTCTACGGCCTCGGCACGATCGTGGACGCCGGCGGCGCGGACGTGGAGTACGGCCACGGCGGCTCGCCCGGCGGCTACCAGGCGGTGTCCATGTCCTCGCTGCACCGCGGCACCGGCGTGGTGCTGCTGACCAACGGCGAGTTCAGCGCCCGCGTGCTGAAGGCGGTGGGCATCGACCGCTGAGTCCACCCGCCCTTACCCCCGGTAGGGGCGTATGGACGAAATATAGCCCCCGGCCGGACAGTGATCCGGCCGGGGGTTTTCCTTTCCGGCCGGCCGGCGGACACCGCCGCGAACCCGCGAAACGCCCGCGAATCTCCGTCCGAGGAAGGCATATCTGATGAACGCAGCGACCTCCGACGCGCCGCCCGGCACCCGGACCCTGGCGTACGTCCTGGAGCGGGACGCGGCCGGTCCCGGCGTGCTGGAGCTGATCGAGGAGCGGTCCGCGCTCATCCGCGAGAAGCTGGCCGAGCACGGCGCCGTGCTGCTGCGCGGCTTCGACATCGGCGGTGTGGACGGATTCGCCGCCGTCGTCCGGCAGTTGTCCGGTGAACCGCTGGAGTACTCCGAGCGCTCCTCCCCGCGCAGCACCATCAAGGGGAACGTCTACACCTCCACGGACTATCCGCCGGAGGAGGAGATCTTCCTGCACAACGAGAACTCGTACCAGTCCTCCTGGCCGCGGCTGCTGTACTTCCACTGCGCCGCCGAGCCCACCTCGCTCGGCGCCACGCCGCTGGCCGACATCCGCGAGGTCTACCGGCTCATCGACCCCGCCGTGCGCGAGGAGTTCGCCCGCCGCCGGTGGATGGTCGTCCGCAACTTCCACGAGGGCTTCGGCACCGACTGGCGGCAGATCTTCAACACCGACGACCGCGCCGAGGTAGAGGCGCACTGCCGCGCCAAGAACCTCGAGTTCGAGTGGCGCGAGGGCGGCGGCCTGCGCACCCGCGGCATCCGCGACGCCGTCCACCGCCACCCGGACACCGGCGAGGAGGTGTGGTTCAACCACATCACCTTCTTCCACCACACCACGCTGGCCCCCGAGGTCCAGGCCGGCCTGCTGGAGCTGTTCGGCGAGGACGAGCTGCCCAGCAACACGTACTACGGCGACGGCGGCACCATCCCCGCCGACGTGATGGACCACCTGCGCTCCTGCTACCGCGCGGCGTCCACGCGCTTCGACTACCGCTTCGACGACGTGCTCATCGTGGAGAACATGCTGGCCGCGCACGGCCGGGAACCCTTCACCGGGCCCCGGAAGATCGCCGTCGCGATGGCCGAACCGCACGTCCCCGCCCGCACCGGCGGCGCCGCGCAGGCGACGGCATGACGACCGCCGACCGCTCCCGCTGGTTCCGGACCTTCCTGCCGCGCCCCGCGGCGTCCGTACGGCTGTTCTGTTTCCCGCACGCCGGCGGCGCGGCCAGCGCGTTCCGGGACTGGGGGGCCGGGCTGCCGGCCTCGGTCGAGGTCACCGCCGTCCAGTACCCCGGCCGGCAGGACCGCTTCGACGAGGACGCCGCGCCCGACATGGCCACCCTCGCCGGACAGATCACCGAGGCGATCCGCCCGCTGCTCGACCGGCCCGTGGCCTTCTTCGGCCACAGCCTGGGCGGCACGGTGGCCTACGAGGTCGCCCGCGCCCTGCCCGGCGAACTGCGCCCGGCGCTGGTCCGGTTCTTCGCCTCGGCCCGCAAGGCGCCCGCCGCCTGCCGGCCGCTCGGGCCCGAGTACCGGGGCGACGAGGGCCTCCTGCGCTATCTGCGGGCCCTCGGCGGCGCCGGCGCGGCCCTGCTGGCCGACCCCGAGCTGCTGGAGGTGGCCCTGCCCGTGCTGCGCGGCGACTTCCGGCTCGCCGACACCTACCGCCACCGGCCCGGCCCGCCGCTGCTGTGCCCGGTCACCGCGATCACGGGCGCGGACGACGCGTTCAACACGCCGGACCACGCGAAGGAATGGGCCCGCTACACCACCGGCGGCTTCGACCTGAACGTCCTGCCCGGCGGTCACTTCTACACCGAGACCGCCACCGCCGAGCTGCTGGCCCTGCTGGCCGGGCGGCTCGCCCCCGCAGCGGCCCGCTGACCCCCCACCGCACCCCCACCGCACGCCCGTCGTATCCCGAGGAGCTTCCCCATGGCCACCAATCCCTTCGACGACCAGGACGGGACCTTCCTGGTCCTGGTCAACGACGAGGACCAGCACTCCCTCTGGCCGGCGTTCGCCGAGGTTCCCCGGGGCTGGACGGTGGCCCTGGGCGAGGCCACCCGTCAGGACTGCGTGGACTACATCACCGGCCGGTGGACGGACATGCGGCCGCGTGGCCTGCGCGACGCGATGACGGCCGACGCGACGGCCTCCGAGCGCGCCCCGGAGCACGGCCGTGTCTGACAGAACCCCCCACCGCACCCCCCGGCGCCTGCCGCTGTCCGCCGCGCAGACCGGCATCTGGTTCGCCCACGACCTGGACCCCACCGGCCGCCGCTACAGCATCGCCGAGTACAAGGAGATCCACGGCCCCGTCGACCCCGAGCGGATGGCGGCCGCCTGGTACCGGCTCGCCTGCGAGGCCGACGCCCTGCGCATCGCCCGCGTCGAGCGCGACGAGCACGGCCTGTGGCAGATCGTCGACCCGGACCCGGGCAGCCGCGCCCTGGAGCTGATCGACGTCACGGACCGCCCCGACCCCGAGGCCGCCGCCCACTCCTGGATGGCCGCCGACCTGCGCACCCCCGTGGACCTCGCGGCCGGCGCCCTCAACACCTTCGCGCTGTTCAAGCTGGCCGAGGACCGCTTCTTCTACTACCAGCGCTACCACCACATCGTCATCGACGGCCTCGGCGTCGCCCTGCTGGACGCCCGGATCTCCGAGCTGTACGAGCAGTCGGCGGCCGGCGTGAGCTGGGAGCCGGGCCCCTTCGGCCCGCTCGCCGACCTCCTCGCCGAGGACGCCGCCTACCGCGGCTCGCCGGCCGCGGCGGAGGACAGCGCCCACTGGGCCGGGCACCTGGCCGGCGTCCCCGACACGCCGCGCCTGGCCGAGCGCCCGCAGTCCGAGCCCGCCGCCGCGCACGCCGAACCCTTCGTGCGGCGCAGCGTCCTGCTGCCCGCCGCCGACGCCGGCCGGCTGCGCGCCGCCGCGCGCGCCGCGGGCACCCGCTGGTCGATCCTGCTCATCGCCCTGACCGCCGCCTACGTCCACCGGGTCACCGGCCGCGACGAACTCGTCCTCGGCCTGCCGGTGACCGGCCGCACCACGCCGCTGGCCCGCCGCACCCCCGGCATGTGCTCCAACGTGGTGCCCCTGCGCCTGCGCGTGCGCCCGGAGACCCGCCTCGGCGAGCTCGTCCCCGCCGTCGCCGCCGAGGTGCGCTCGGCCCTCCGCCACCAGCTGTCCCGCTACGAGGACCTCTGCCGCGACCTCGGCGCCCACGGCACCGGCCGCCGGATCGCCGCGCCGATGGTCAACATCATGGCCTTCGAGCCCGGACTGCGCTTCGGCGGGCACTTCACCACCCAGCACAACCTCTCCAACGGCCCCGTCGACGACCTGTCCGTCGGCATCTACGACCTCGGCGAGGACCAGGGCCTGCGCATCACCTTCGACGCCGCCCCCGAGACCTGCGACCCCGAGGCCGCCGCCGCCCACCAGGACCGCTTCCTGCGCTTCGTCACCGAGGCGCTGGACCGTCCGGAGCTGCCCGTCGGCTGGCGGTGGGCCCGGGGGGTATGTCCGGCCGTGTGTCCCCCGGCGTCGCGTGTCCGGTGCGTCCGCTCCCCCGGCGGGTCCGTCAGCGCGCGGGCG
>NZ_JBFAPH010000078.1:0-20773 GCF_040675635.1 Streptomyces sp. NPDC049577 | reverse complement strand
CGGCCGTCGTCCCGCCGGGGCCCGACCGCTAGGGGGCGGTCGCCAGGGGACCGGTGCGGTAGATCGTGCCGGCACAGGCGTCGGGGATGGTGGTGTCGGCGGCCTTCGGCTCGCCCGCGTCGGGGGTGTGGCTGAGGAGCACGCTGCCCGGAGGCTTCGGCGTGCCGGTGTCCTCGGCCTGCGGCTTCGACTCGACCGCCGGAAGGGCCGCCGGTGCGGCCTCGGCTCCATGGGTGGCCTTGGCCGAGCTCGCGGCCGGTGCGGGCGAGGCCGAACCACCGCCGCCGGCGCCCTCGCTCTCCTTGGCGCAGCCGCTCGGCCCGCCGGCGGCCGCCGGCACCCAGGCGAACTTGATCTCATACGCCTGGCCCGGCTGCAGGATGACCTGGCTCGGCTCGGTGACCGGGTCGGGGAGCCCGGGCGCCGCGTCGCCGGCGGTGTGGTCCACGACGGAGATCCGCGAGGGCTCGGCGCCGCCCTGCGCACGGGCGGCGACCACGCCGGGGCCGGCGACGGAGCAGACGGTGCGGGAGACGTTCATGACGCGGAACGCCCCGTAGACCCGGCCCTTCTTGTCGGGGCTGCCGACGCTGCCGGTGCCGTTGCCGAGCTGATCGCGGTCGCAGCTGGGCGAGGTCGCGGCCAGAGTGGGGGCGGGCGCGGGAAGGGTGCTGCCGCCGGGGCCGGCGGAGGGCGGGGCGGAGCTGGAGCCGGTGCCGGTCCGGCCCGTGCCCCGGGTGCCCGAAGCCCGGTCGTCCTGGCGCGCGTCCCGCCCGTCACCGCTCTCGCCGGGCTGGCCGCTCTCGTCCGCCACGCCGGTGCCGTCCTGCTCGTTCACGCTCTGGCGGGTGTGCTGGCGGCTGCTGGCGGTGTTGGCCCGGTGCCCGTCCGCGGTGCCGCTCGTGGTGGCGACGTGGATGAGCGCGGGCAGGGCCGTGGCGCCGAGGATCAGCGCTGCGGTGGCTCCGACGACGGCCTGCCGGCGGCGCGTGCGCCGGACCGGTACGGCGCGCCGCAGCTGCTCCAGTGCGTCGCCGGACGGCTCGAGGTGGCCGACGGCGCCCTGCAGGAGGTTGCGCAGTGCCTGTTCGTCCAGGCCGTCGCCGGAGGCGTGCTCGCCGGGGCCGTGGTTACGGGCGCCCTGGTTGCCGGGGTCCTGGTTGCCGGGGTCCTGGTTGCCGGGGTCCTGGTTGCCGGGGCCCTCGGAGTGCTGGTGGCTCATACCGGGGCCTCCATGGCGACGCGGAGCGCCGCGATGCCCCGCGAGCCGTATGCCTTGACCGATCCCAGGGACAGGCCGAGGGTCTCGGCGACCTGGGCCTCGGTCATGTCGGCGAAGTAGCGCAGCACGAGGACCTCACGCTGGCGACGCTGCAGTCCACGCATCGCTTTGATCAATTGGTCTCGCTCCAGCTGTTCGTACGCGCCCTCCTCGGCGCTCGCCATGTCGGGCATCGGCTTGGACAGCAGCTTGAGCCCGAGGATGCGGCGGCGGAGCGCCGAGCGGGACAGGTTCACGACAGTTTGCCGCAAGTAGGCCAGGGTCTTCTCCGGGTCCCGGACCCGGTTGCGCGCGGAGTGCACGCGGATGAACGCTTCCTGGACGACGTCCTCGCAGGACGCGGTGTCGTCGAGGAGCAGGGCGGCGAGGCCGAGCAACGACCGGTAGTGGGCGCGGTAGGTCTCGGTGAGATGGTCGACTGTGGTGCCCGCAGCCATCGCCTCGTCAGCGTCCCCCGGCTGCGGGGACGACTGCTGGGGCAGCTGGGACGGAATCTGGCCGGGACGGGCGGCGGACCACGGAGCGATCACCGGCATACCGCCCGGAAAGACGCTCGTCCCTGCGCGTGCCGTGCCGGCACGCGGGCGCAACGGGGTGCCGCCGCGCCTCGGGGCGGTTGCGATGCTGATGACCTCTGCCACGCCTGTTGGACACGCTTCCCCCCGTCAGGGTTGTACGCGTGAGGACTCGCGATGGCCGGCGCCGACGCCCCCACGACGGACGACGCGCCTGACGCTGCGTCATATGTCCCCATGCGTACCAGCTCTTCCTCAATGCCCCGTTATTTGGCACCGCCGTGAGAGACGGCAACAAAGACGCTCCCCGCCCGGGCTGCGGTTGCAGATGGGCGGGGAGCGAAATCGTCGAACAGTTCGTCTGCCCAGTTCAAGAGGTCTGGACCAACGACTTGATCACAACAAGTTGGTCACAGCACCTTCACACGTTCCACAAGTATTACGGAGCTGTCGGCTCTGCCGCCACGAGTTCTGCGATCTGGGCGAGATTGAGCGCGGCGCCTTCGCGCAGATTGTCCGCGCAGAGGAAGAGTGCGAGCGCTTTCGGGTCGTCCGGCGAGCGCCGCACGCGGCCCACCCAGGCGGGATCCGTGCCCACCACATCGGCGGGCGTGGGGAATTCGCCGCGCTCCGGACTGTCGCACACCACGATCCCCGGCGCGTTGGCGAGGATCTCGTGCGCCCGGCCGACGCTCACCTCGTTCTCGAAGCACGCGTGCACGCTCATCGAGTGGCCCGTGATGACCGGTACGCACACACACGTCGCACCGATCCGCAGTCCCGGCAGTCCCAGGATCTTCCGCGTCTCGTCCCGCAGGCCGAGTTCCTCCGAGGACCAGCCGTCGGCGTCCGGTCCCGCACCGGTCCAGGGCACGACGTTCAGCGCGACCGGCGCCGGGAACGGGCCCGTCCCCTCGCCGACCGCGCGCCGCACGTCGCCGGGCCGCGTGCCCAGCTCCGTCCCGACGACGACCGACGCGAGCTGCGCGCGCAGCGCGTCGATGCCGGGCCGCCCGGCCCCCGAGACCGCCTGGTACGAGGAGACGACCAGCTCACTCAGCCCGAACTCGGCGTGCAGCGCGCCCGTCACGACGCTCAGTGACAGGGCGAGGGCGCTGGGGCTCGCGACGATGCCACGAGGACGGATGCGGGCCGCGTGCGCGTTGACCTCGGGGACGACGAGCGGCACCTCCGGATCCATCCGGAACGCGCCCGACCCGTCGATCACGATCGCACCCTTGGCCACCGCCACCGGCGCCCAGCGCGCGGAGATCTCGTCCGGTCCGGTGAAGACGGCCACGTCCACACCTGCGAAGGCGTCCTCGTCGAGCGCGAAGACCTCTGTCTCCACACCCCGGACGGACGGCTTCCGCCCGGCCGAGCGAGCGGCTCGGGCGGCCTGCGGGGTGTCCACCAGCCGGATCTCGCCCCAGACGTCCGCACGCCGGGACAGGATCTCCAGCAGCACGCCCCCGACGACACCGGTGGCCCCGACGACGGCGAGCGTGGGACCGCCCCCGTCCGCACCACCAGCACCACCGGGACCACCAGCACCACCGACAGTGTCCGCACCGCCGGCAGCAGCGAGGCCGTGCGGTCCGCCCGGAACGGCCGCCGGGCCGTCCGGGCGGGAGCCGGTCATCGGCCGGTGCCTCCGTACACCACGGCCTCGTCGTTCTCACTGTCCAGGCCGAAGGCCGTGTGCACCGCGCGGACGGCCTCGTGCACGTCGTCGGCGCGGGTGACGACCGAGATGCGGATCTCGGAGGTCGAGATCAGCTCGATGTTCACGCCCGCGTTCGACAGCGCCTCGAAGAACGTCGCCGTGACGCCCGGGTTGGTCTTCATGCCCGCGCCGACCAGGGAGATCTTGGCGATCTGGTCGTCGTAGCGCAGGGAGTCGAAGCCGACCTTGTCCTTCGTCTTCTCCAGCGCCTCGATGGCCTTGCGGCCCTCCGTCTTCGGCAGGGTGAAGGAGATGTCGGTCAGACCGGTGGACGCGGCGGAGACGTTCTGGACCACCATGTCGATGTTGATCTCGGCGTCCGCGATGGCCCGGAAGATCGTCGCGGCCTCGCCCGGCTTGTCCGGCACGCCCACGACCGTGACCTTCGCCTCGGAGGTGTCGTGCGCGACACCCGAGATGATCGCCTGCTCCATCGGCTGGTCCCCTTGCGGTTCGTTGCTGACCCACGTGCCCTTGAGCCCCGAGAAGGACGACCGCACATGGATCGGGATGTTGTAACGGCGTGCGTACTCCACGCAGCGGTGCAGCAGCACCTTCGAGCCGGAACTGGCCAGCTCCAGCATGTCCTCGAACGAGATCCACTCGATCTTGCGGGCCTTCTTGACCACGCGCGGGTCGGCGGTGAAGACACCGTCGACGTCCGTGTAGATCTCGCAGACCTCGGCGTTCAGCGCGGCCGCGAGAGCGACAGCAGTGGTGTCCGAACCGCCCCGGCCCAGCGTCGTGATGTCCTTGCTGTCCTGGGACACGCCCTGGAAGCCGGCCACGATCGCGATGTTGCCCGCGTCCACCGACTGCTGGATCCGGCCCGGCGTGACGTCGATGATCCGGGCTTTGTTGTGAACCGAGTCCGTGATGACCCCGGCCTGGCTACCGGTGAACGACTGCGCCTCGTGACCGAGGTTTTTGATCGCCATCGCCAGCAGCGCCATGGAGATTCGTTCTCCGGCGGTCAGCAGCATGTCGAACTCGCGTCCGGCAGGCATCGGCGAAACCTGCGCGGCGAGATCGATCAACTCGTCCGTCGTGTCGCCCATCGCGGAAACCACGACGACCACCTGGTGGCCGTTCTTCTTGGCTTCGACGATTCGCTTGGCGACCCGCTTGATGCCCTCGGCATCGGCAACGGAGGAGCCTCCGTACTTCTGCACGACAAGGCCCACGTGCGCTCCTCGCAGCTCTGTGTATTGCGGTCGCTTCAGAGTCTAACGATCGGGGGAAATCGGCCGAACGCGTATCGCGTGCTGAGACCCGGCTCCCACCTGCGGCATCGCGCGCGGATGCCTGCCGGGCGCCTGCCGGGCGCCTGCCGGGCGCCTGCCCGGTGCCAGCTCGGCGACCTGCGGGATGACCCGCGGGACGACTTGCGGGACCGGCCGGGGTCAGCGGCCCGTGGTGTGCATCCCCAGCGGTCCCCCGATCTCGGCCGCCATGACCCGGCCCGCCTGCTCGGCCAGGTCCTCCTCGGTCGCCGCGTCGTCCGTGTCGAGCCCGTCCAGCTCGTCCAGCGGCTGGTCGAGGCGGACGTGTGCGACGAGCGACTGCAGGGCGCGCAGGCAGGCGGAGGCGGTGGGGCCCCAGTTCGTGAGGTAGGAGAACTGCCACCACCACAGGGCCTCGTTCACCCGGCCGTCGCGGTAGTGCGCCATGCCGTGCCGCAGGTCGGTGATGATGTCGGCGAGGTCGTCGGAGATCCGGCACGCGACGGGCGCGGTACGGGGGACGTAGGGGTCGAAGACCTCGGAGTAGACGTCCACCGGGTCCAGCATCGCGGCGAACCGCTCGCGCAGTTCGTCGACGTCCGGCTCGGGGCCGACGTCCGGCTCGTACCGCTCGTCGGGCAGGAAGTCCTCGTGCGCACCCAGCCGGCCGCCCGTGAGCAGCAGCTGGGAGACCTCCAGCAGCAGGAAGGGGACCGCGCTGTCCGGCTCGTCGCCGCGGGACACCTCGGTGACGGCCACGATGAAGCTCTCGATCGAGTCCGCGACCGAGACCGCGAAATCAGCCGGGTCGCGCTGGGCGTCGTGCAGCGTTGCGTCAGACATCGAGAAGTCGTCTCCCTTCGAAGGCACGCCCGAGCGTGACCTCGTCGGCATATTCAAGATCTCCGCCTACCGGCAGGCCGCTGGCCAGCCGGGTGACCTTCAGTCCCATGGGCTTCACCATGCGCGCGAGGTACGTGGCCGTGGCCTCACCCTCGAGGTTGGGGTCCGTGGCCAGGATCAGCTCGGTGACCGAGCCGTCCGCGAGCCGCGCCAGCAGCTCACGGATGCGCAGGTCGTCCGGGCCCACGCCCTCGATGGGGCTGATCGCCCCGCCGAGCACGTGGTAGCGGCCGCGGAACTCCCGCGTCCGCTCGATCGCGACGACGTCCTTCGGCTCCTCCACGACGCAGATCACCGCGGGGTCGCGGCGCGGGTCCTGGCAGACCCGGCACCGCTCCTCCTGGGCGACGTTGCCGCAGACGGCGCAGAACCGGACCTTGGCCTTCACCTCGGTCAGCGCGTGGGCGAGCCGGCGGACGTCGGCCGGCTCGGCCTGCAGGATGTGGAAGGCGATCCGCTGCGCGCTCTTGGGACCGACGCCGGGCAGCCTGCCCAGTTCGTCGATGAGGTCCTGGACCACGCCTTCGTACACGGATCGGGTTCCCTTCCGGGCTCTGCCTGCTACGGCTTCCGTCTTGTGCTGTTGTCTGGTGCGGACGCCCCCGCGGGGCCACTTCCGCTACTACGTACGCTACGCGCCCTCGGCACCGGCATCAGCGCGGGATCCACACCGGTTCGGCAACGAGTCCGAGGTCAGAAGGGCAGGCCGGGAATGCCGCCGCCGCCCAGGCCCTGGGCCAGCGGGCCCAGCTTCTGCTGCTGGAGCTGCTGCGCGGCGGCGTTCGCGTCGCGCACGGCGGCGAGGACGAGGTCGGCGAGGGTCTCGGTGTCCTCCGGGTCCACCGCCTTCGGGTCGATGACGAGGCCCTTGAGCTCGCCGGCACCGCTGACCGTGGCCTTCACCAGGCCACCGCCCGCCGTCCCCTCGACCGAGGAGTGCGCCAGCTCTTCCTGGGCCTTCGCGAGATCCTGCTGCATCTTCTGGGCCTGCTGGAGCAGCTGCTGCATGTTGGGCTGACCACCACCGGGGATCACGGTTTCGCTCCTGCTGTCGACGACGATGAACGATGTTTCTCGGTAGCCCGAGCCTACGTGTTCACCGAGCGGCGCGCCCCGGGCCACCGGAAGTACGGAGGCGTGCGGACGCGGGCACCGCGCGCCCTCCTACTCGTTGGCGATCTCCTCGATCACGGTCGCGCCCAGCTCGCGCACGATCAGGTCGTGGCCGGTGAGGGCGGTGTCGTCGAGGTCGGGATCGTCCTCGGCGGGCATGTCGTCCTCGGGCGCGACCGGCGGGGGCTCGGGCTCCCGGTACGCGGGCGCGGGCGGCGCCGCAGGAGCGGCGGGCGCCGGCGCGGGCGTGGACGGCTGTGCGGGCTGGGGCGCGGGGGCCGCCGGAGCCTGGGCCTGCGGCGGGCGCGGGGTGCTGGGGGCGCTCGGCGCGGCCGGCGCGTTGTAGGAACCGCCACCACCGGTGTACCCGCCGCCACCGCCGAAGCCGCCGCCACCGCCGAAGCCGCCACCGCCGCCCGTTCCGCCGCCGGACGGGTCGACGACCAGCTCGACCTTCCACTGCACGCCGAAGCGCTCGCCCAGCGCCTGGCGCAGCACGTCCTCGCTGCCGCTGTTGGCGAAGCTGTCGCGCGCTCCGGCGTTGGAGAAGCCCACCTGGAGCGTGGTGCCGTCGAACCCGGCGACCTGGGCGTTCTGGCTGAGCAGGATCCAGGTGAACCGGCGGCGGTTCTTGACCGCCTCCAGAATCTCGGGCCACATCTGCCGTGCCTGCGACACATCACCCTGCGCCTGCTGGGGCGCGGGAGCGGAGGGAGTGCTCGGCGCGGCGGGCGCCGCGGGGGCGCCGGAGGTGGCGGACGCGGCAGGCGCGCCGGACACGGTGGACGTGGCGGACGGCCAGGCGCCGGGGCGCGCGGCGGGTGCCGCCTGCGGCTGGGCCGGGGCGGTCGCGGCAGGCCAGGCGCCGGGCTGCGCGGCGGCGGGCGCCGCGGCCGGAGAGGGCTCGACGGGCTGAGGGGCCTGGGCGGGTTCCTGAACCGGAGGGGCGGCGGCCGGGGCCTCGTACGACACGGGACGGGCCGGGGCGGCCGGCGCGGCCTGCGTCCCGTTCGCCATCCCGTTCGCCATTCCGTTCACCGCCGCGCGGGCCGCCGCGGGACCGGAGAGACCCGCCACGGCCGGGGCCGGGGCGTGCGCGTCCGCACCCGGCACGTATCCCATGGGCACGCCCGCACCACCGCCGGCGACACCGCGCTCCAGGCGGTCGAGGCGGGCCCGGACCGAGCGCTCGTCGTCGAAGGCGGCCGGGAGCAGCACCCGGGCACAGATCAGCTCCAGCTGGAGGCGCGGCGAGGTGGCGCCGCGCATCTCGGTCAGACCCTCGTTGACCAGGTCGGCGGCGCGGCTGAGCTCCCCGGCCCCGAAAACCGAGGCCTGGGCCTGCATGCGCTCGACGACGTCGACCGGGGCGTCGATGAGCCCCTTCTCCGCGGCATCCGGCACGGCGGCGAGGATGACGAGGTCGCGCAGCCGCTCCAGCAGGTCGGCGACGAAGCGCCGGGGGTCGTTGCCGCCCTCGATCACCCGGTCGACGACCTCGAAGGCCGCTCCGCCGTCACCGGTGGCGAAGGCGTCGACGACGGCGTCCAGCAGCGAGCCGTCCGTGTATCCGAGGAGGGACGTCGCCATGGCATATGTCACACCGTCCTCGGCGGCGCCGGCCAGCAGCTGGTCCATCACCGACATCGAGTCACGGACCGATCCGGCGCCCGCCCGCACGACCAGGGGCAGCACGCCCTCCTCGACCGGGATCGCCTCGCGCTCGCACACCTCGGCCAGGTACTCGCGGAGGGTGCCCGGGGGGACGAGCCGGAAGGGGTAGTGGTGCGTACGCGACCGGATCGTGCCGATGACCTTCTCCGGCTCGGTGGTCGCGAAGATGAACTTCAGATGCTCCGGCGGCTCCTCGACCACCTTCAGCAGGGCGTTGAAGCCCGCCGAGGTGACCATGTGCGCCTCGTCGATGATGTAGATCTTGTACCGGCTGGCGGCCGGGCCGAAGAACGCCTTCTCCCGCAGCTCACGGGCGTCGTCCACACCACCGTGGGACGCGGCGTCGATCTCGATGACGTCGATCGAACCCCGCCCGTTCCGCGCGAGGTCACGGCAGGACTGGCACTCCCCGCAGGGTGTCGGCGTCGGCCCCTTCTCGCAGTTCAGGCAGCGGGCGAGGATGCGCGCGCTGGTCGTCTTGCCACAGCCGCGCGGCCCGCTGAACAGGTACGCGTGATTGACCCGGTTGTTCCGCAGCGCCTGCTGCAGCGGGGTGGTGACATGCTCCTGCCCGATGACCTCGGCGAAGGACTCGGGACGGTAGCGGCGGTAGAGCGCGAGGGACGACACACCTACGACGATATCGGGCCCCACTGACAAGTGGCCTCGCTCACAGAATCCCCGGCCCCCGGAGGCCCGGGCGCCCCGCCGGCACGGCCCCGGAACGCAAAGGGCCCCCCACGCACCCGCCAGAGCCCACCTACCCTTGCTGCCTTCCGGCCCTGGGGGAGTTCGGTGAGATAGCGCCACGTGAGGGGCTTGCCTCCACAGTAGCGGATCGCCGGGGGTGCTCGGCCACCCCTCGATCACCTCCCGGCCCCCGGGGACCCCCTCCCGGGATCGGGTTCGCGAGCACTGCTCCGCGTCTTGTATTGTTTGCGGCGGAGGATTCGCCTAGAGGCCTAGGGCGCACGCTTGGAAAGCGTGTTGGGGGCAACCCCTCACGAGTTCGAATCTCGTATCCTCCGCCAGTGCCTCACCGGGCACTACCGAAGGCCCCGACCGGGAAACCGGCCGGGGCCTTCGGCGTTCTCTGTAGGTGTACCCGAGCACGCGTCCCGGCCGCTCCCCCGGACCCTCGGTGCATGATCGCGCCGATGCCCCCCAGGGGATGCCGAGGAGCAGCAGCACCGGGTTCACCGGAAATGGCATGCGCATCGGCGCACGGTCGTGGCAGTCCCTCGCATCCCGAAGGCATGGAAGCCGGCGCTACCAGACGCGGAGCCCCTGCCTCCGTCCCGCCGACGCACAGCGGGCGCCGTTACCGGCGGATGTACGAATGGCTACGCACCAAGGGCGCCTACGACTACGGGATGACCGCGCTCGACCTGCACGCGGAGAACCGAACCACCGAACCGCTCACGATCACCGACATCGGCGTCCGCAGAACAGACGTCGGCGTACCTCTGCGCGCCGCCCTGGTGGCCTACCCGCCAGTCGGCGCCGTGCAGAAGGAACTCATCTACTTCGATCTCGACGAGACCGATCCCACGGGTCGACCTGCGGTCGCGGCCGCCCTCACTCGTCGGGGCCGCCCTCATCCTCAAGGTCGTCGAGATCCGCTTCCGCGAAGAGGAAGATCCCGCCGATGATCAGGGCTGCCCCGATGAACTGCCGGGGGCCGCTCTCTCGCCGAGGAAAGACGATCGCGGCGACCGCGGCGATGGCCAAGACAGCCCACACCCACCGCCGTCGCCTGATCGCCGGGTCGTCGTCATACGGCTGGTAAGGGGCGTGACACCAAGAGTATGGTCGCTTGTATGGCGACGAAGAAGGTGACGGTGACCATTCCCGAGGATCTCCTCGACGAGATTCGCGCGGAGGCGGCGGAACGGGGCCTGTCGGCGTACGTCGCCGAGGCGCTGCGCTTCAAACGCGACCGGGACAGACTGCGAGAACTGGTCGACTGGCTGCAGGAGGAACACGGCCCCGTCACCGATGACGAGCGAGCGGCAGCGTTCGAGGAACTGGAGGATCTCGACGCCGAGCACGAGCGCCGCCGTGCCGCCGGAAACCGCGACGCCGGAGAGGCCGCGTGACGAAGCGGGCCGCTGAGCACGGACAGCGGCCGCTGCGCATCTTCGTACTTGACTGCGAAGCCCTGTCCCTGGCCGTGCGTGGGGACCGGAAGATGATCGCCTGGCTCGATCTCGCGACCCGAGGGGAGGCCGAGGTGGTGACGTCGCCGATGACGCTGATCGAGGCGTACGACGGCAGAACCACCGAGCAGCGCTGGGACTGGGTGCTCTCCCGGCTCAAGGTCGCCGACATCGGAAAGGACGAGGCGCGCCAGGCACGACGGCTCCTGGCCGACGCCGAGCTGCACGGCCACAAGTACGCGATCGACGCCGTACTCGCCGTCATCGCGCGACAGCAGAAGGGACAGGTCACCGTCTTCACCTCGGACGTCGACGACTTGGAGAAGCTGGTCCCGGACACGATCGTCGTCAAAAAGGTGTGACTGGACCCGCACTGGTCTCGGTTCTGGTCTCGGTTCTGGTCTCATTCGCCCCGGTCCAGCACCATCCAAAACCCTCGCTGTCACCCGCCCCACCCCAGGTCAGAACACCCCCGTCCGACTCCGGCCACCCGGACGAACAGTCGGAAAGCGTGTTGGGGGCAACCCCTCACGAGTTCGAATCTCGTATCCTCCGCCACCGCTGACCAGCGGAAGCGAAGCCCCGGTGCGGAGGTCCGGCAGAACGAGCTTCTCGAAGAGCTGCGCGAGGTCGCTTCACCGCAGATCCGCGCCGCCGGTGCCCGTACGGCCCCGGCGCCGGAGCATCGGAGCGCTATGTCCACTTTGTGTGGATATCCTATGAGCGTGATCACGCCTGGACGGCTGCGCCTCCCTCGCCGCCACGGCCGGGGGCCGCTCACCCTGCTGTCACCGGTGATTCTGACCGTCGTCATCGCCAGCCTGGCGTACAGCACCCCCAAGGAGTGGGCCTTCAGCCGCCTCCTGCCCTCGGCGCCCGCCCTCGCCGCCAGCATGTGGCCCGTACTGCCCACCGTTCTGCTGGGGACCGTCTGTCTGCTGCTCATGATCGGCCTCGGCATCGTGTTCCCGGGCCTGGGCACCTGGTGGACGGCGGCGGGGATCGTCGCCGTCACCGTGGCGGCGGCCTACGGAAGCCACGTCCGGCTCCAGCGGGAGCGGACCCTGTTCCAGGTCCGCCTCGTCGCCGACGCGGCGCAGCAGGTCGTCCTGAGCCCGATGCCGCGCCGCTTCGACGGCGTCGAGATCGAGTCGCTGTACCTCGCGGCCGCGGCCGAGGCCCGCATCGGCGGTGACTTCTACGAGGTGGTCGACACCCGCTACGGGGTCCGGCTGCTCATCGGCGACGTGCGGGGCAAAGGCCTGCCGGCGGTGGGCCTGGCCGCGGCGGTGGTCAACTCCTTCCGGGAGGCCGCCTACGACGAGTCGGACCTGGGCAGCATCGCGCGCCGTCTGGAGGCCAGCAGCACCCGCTACAGCGCCGCGTTTCCCCCCGAGGACCTGATGGAGCGCTTCACCACCGCCCTGCTCGTCGAGATCCCGCCCGACGGCGGCCGTCTCCACGTCCTCAACTGCGGACACCCCCCGCCGCTGCTCCTGAGCCGCGGGGGACTCCGCGCCCTGGAGCCCACCGCTCCCTCGCCGCTCCTCAACCTCGCGGACCTGATCGGTGACGGCTACAGCGTCGACACCTTCCGCTACGCCCCGGGTGACCTGCTGCTTCTCTACACCGACGGCGTTACGGAGGCCCGCGACCGCGACGGTGAGTTCTTCCCGCTGACGACCTGGATGCGCCGGCAGACCCCGGCGCGGCCGCGCGAGCTGCTCGACGCCCTCCACCGCGACCTTCTCCAGTACAGCGGAGGGGGCCTGGACGACGACATCGCCGGCCTTGCCGTGGGCCTGCACGCGCCTCCGCAGCCACTCGACGGCCGGGAGGGGACGGCCGCGCAGGCGCGCCACCGGCCATAACGGCGCGAAGCTGCGCGGACGCGCCCCGGTGTGCGACGGGCCGCGCCCTCCGGGCTTCAAGAATATTTCGCGGAAATCCCGCACAGCGGGAAGACCTGTGCTAGCTTGGATTCAGTTGCAGTTTTGGTACCCATGAACTCGGTGTGCGCCTGACGGTATGTGACCTCAGGCGCATTTTTGTTTTTCCGGCTTGTTCCGGGTGGGGTCATTTCGGCGACCGGGATTCCGCACGGTGCGGAAACCCAGTACTGCCCCGTAACAAGGAGAAGATCATGGCTACTGGAACTGTGAAGTGGTTCAACGCGGAAAAGGGCTTCGGCTTCATCCAGCAGGACGACGGCGGCGCCGACGTCTTCGCCCACTACTCGAACATCGCCACCAACGGCTTCCGTGAGCTGCAGGAAGGCCAGCGCGTGAGCTTCGAGGTCGCGCAGGGCCAGAAGGGTCCGCAGGCGCAGAACATTCTGCCGGCCTGACGCTGATTTTCCGGGTACGCCGCGGAAGCGGCGGCTCGTCGGGACAGGGTCCGTACCTCCTTGCCGAGGTGCGGGCCCTGTCCGTTTTCCATGCTGAAATGACCGGGCGACACGAGTGAATTCCGCGTGGCACGATCGCACCGGCGCCGTTCCGGCGGACCGGTGAAACGACAGGGAAATCACGGGCGGCATACGCGTGACGGCGGTGCGCACAAACATCACGTACTGGAAAGCGACCCGTCAGGATCCCGTCGGGTCGCCGGTCGTCGCGCTCGGTGACGACGGGGCCGGGAAAGGGCTCTTCTCCCGCGCGCGTCGTGTACACCGCGGGGTATACGGTGGATGTGGATATGGGATTGATCACCACGATCGGTCACCCACTCGCACGATTCCGGCCTGTCCGCCGACCCTGCCGTGCCAGAGGAGATCCGCCGATGACGGCCCAGCTGCCCCCCGCCGGTCATGCCGAGGTCCGCGTCGTCGCGGCGACGCCCGAGGTGGCCCGCAAGGTGGCGGAGGTGCTGCGCCACTGTTTCGCCTCGGCCGAGCAACGCAGCTACCCGGCGGGGACCGAAGGCGGAACCCGTCTCCACCTCACGGTGGACACCACCCGGGCCGCCGGGCCGGCCCGGTCATGGCTGGCGGCCAGCCAGCCCTCCGTCGACGACCACCCCGAGGCGGACGAGTCCTGACGGGCCCCACAGGGCCCGGGCGCCGACGAGGCCGACAGTGAGAGGCGCGGCAGCCATGGCAACACTCCGCGAGCGGAAGAAGCACCGCAGGGCCGTCATGCTGGCCCTCTACGACGCGCTGGAGGACAACCGTCCGGACCTCGGCGGAACCGCCCTGCGCGACCAGCTGCGGCTCTCCGACGAGGACTTCGCCTCCGCCTGCACCTACCTCTCCGACGAAGGACTCATCTCGGTCGACTGGACGTCCCACCGCAGCCCCGCGACCCTCGCGCTCACGCACGACGGCATCTGCCTCATGGAGGCCGCGGAGGAGGAAGAGGCGGCGGAGGAGGAAGAGGCGGCGGAGGACGAGGCCGGCGAGCGCGGCTGACGCCACCGGGGCCGTGGCGGTTTCCCTCCCCGTGTCTCTTTCCCGTCCGGCCACGCGTCCCCGACTCCGGCGCGACGCGTGGGCGGAACCCGGAGAGGGGAAACGACCGTGGCGACCATGACGCTCTTCGACCACGTCTGAAGGGCGCGCACGGCAGCACGGGGGGCAATACGGCGGCCGGAGGGGCCCCGCCATGAGGAGGCCGGGGCCCCGGTGTTCAGTGGCCCGACTTCCTGAGGGTGCAGGTGGCCGTCGCCGTCTTGCCCGGGTCGCTCTCCGAGCGTGCGGTGAGGGTGACGCCGCCGGCGCGCTCGGCGGCCGGTCCCGCGGTCACGGCGACGGGGACGGAGACCGAGGAGCCGGCCGCGGCGGTGGTGAGACGGTTGGGCAGCCAGGCGGACCAGCCGCGGCCGGTGGCCGTGGCGGACAGGCGGTAGACGTCGGAGGACAGCCGGGGGTCGCCGCCCGGGGCGGGGCGGCCGGTGTTGGCCAGGGCGAAGGTGCAGACGGCCCGGCCGGTGCCGGGCGTGCCCCTCGCCTCGCCGGCGCCGAGGGCGAGGCCGCGGTCCTGGGAGCCGGCGCCGTCGAGGGACTTGACGCCTATGTCGTAGGAGAGCACGCCGGAGGCGTCGCGCCGCACATCGAGCACGTAGAAGTGCAGGCGGTTGGCCTCGTCGACGTACTCGTACGAGCTGCCGGAGTCGGCTCCGGCGTGGAAGAGCGCGTCGCTGAGCTGCCGGTAGTCACCCATGGTGATCTTCTGCGGGGTGCCGTCGGGGCGGACGAAGTCGACCATGCCGATGTCCTCCGGGTGGGCGTCGACGACCCAGGCGAACGGGGCCCGGTCGGCGTTCTTCGTCTTGGTGAGCAGCACGCCGCTGTCCGGTGTGAAGGAGTCCATGCCCATGCGGTCGACGACCTCGACGGTGAAGTTGTCGTAGCCGCCGCCGTCGCAGAGCGGGTCGGTGCCGCGGTCGCAGGCCGGGGACAGGTCGCGGCTCATGGCGATGTCGATGCCGCTCAGTCCCTTCTCGCCGGGCGGCGCGGAGCGCGCGGTGACGCGGGCGACGACGAGGCCGGAGTTCTTGAGGGCGTCGCGGTCGAGGCGCAGGACGTTCGCGTCGCCGACGATGCCGAGCTTCATCTTGTCGCGCAGGACGTGCTCGGCGCCCATGGAGCCGCCCCCGGTGGCCGGGATCCGCCAGCGGGTGTGCGGGCCGCCGGGGCCGTTGAACGTGCCCCGCGAGAGCATGCCCCAGATGCCGGTGTAGGCGCGGCTGAGCGGGGTGCCGTAGGGGTTGTTGTAGTTGTCGCCTATGCCGAGGATGTGGCTGAACTCGTGGGCGAAGGTGGCCATGCCGGAGCTCTCGGTCTGGGTGGAGGAGCCGTCCGCCGCGTTGGGCCAGATCCGGGCGGCCGCCCGCCAGGACGTCCAGGGGACGTAACGAGTCCGGGCGGCGTTGCCGCCGGCCGGGACGGGGGACGGCGGGCCCCAGGCGGCCGGCACGTCCTGCGGGCCGGTGAACCGCATCGGGCCGAACTCCTGCCAGGCGGAGGACTCGTCGACCCCCGCGGTGAGGTAGAAGACGAAGTCGAACGACGCGGCCTTCGCGGCGCCCACGTCGGCCACCCAGGCGCGCTTGCCGTCCGCGCGGATGTCCTTGCCGCAGGAGTCCCCGACCGGGCACGCCCCCGGGTTCATCCCCGGTTCGATGCCGTACTGGTAGGACTTCCCCGGCATGCGGTACACGCCGAAGGCGGTCAGGTCGACGCCGAGGCGGCCGCCGGAGTCCTCCATCCAGTACTCGTTGATGGTGTGGCCGTGGTTGAGCCGGCCGGGCTTGTTGAGGAAGTCGCGGTAGAAGGCGGGCAGCCGGTCGCGCGGGATGCCGGACGCCTCCGGCTGGGGATTGCCGAACGGGCCGGAGCCGGCCGGCTTGCTGACCGAGAACTCCTCGTCCGGGTAGTCCAGGAGCACCAGCGCGCCCTTGAACGCGCGCCCAGTGGGCTTGCGGTCGGGGTTCGCCCAGTCGGTGCCGGGGACGGCGCGGTATTCGGCCCAGGTCATGTCGTCCGGGTTGCGCCAGTGCTGCGGGTCGATCGGCTGGACGAGCGGCTCCCGCTTCCAGGAGCCGGCGCCGGGTGCGGCCCCCGCGGGGACGGCCGCCAGAGCGGCCAGGAGGCCGAGGAGCGCGGCGACGAGGAGCGGCGTGCGTAATCGCCGTGCTCCGAGGGAGTGTCTGCGGCGGAGGAACATGACTCACCTCTCGTCTGCGGGAAAAAGGCGCGGGAAGAGGGTGCGGCAAGCCGTTCGACGGGTGTCCGTCCGGATGCCCGCCGCGGTCAACGTACGGGCACGGGAAGGGTGGCGCCAGAGTGTCCGCGTCGGCTTCCTGGGGCGCCTGGGCCGCACTGGAGTCTTTTTCAACTGACCGGTGCCGCAAGGGGATGCGCGCGCGGTTGCACGTTCTACCATCGGGCCGTCGTGGTCGCCATTGGCGAGATAGCGATCATACATGCACGTATGTATGATACCTGTCATGCGCAAAACCGCCGAGGAAGCCGCCCAGACCCGCGCCGCCCTGCTGGAGGCGGCCCTCTTCGTCTTCGCCGAACAGGGGCTCGCTTCGGCCAGGCTGGCGGACGTGGCCCAGCGGGCGGGCCTGACGCGCGGAGCGCTCTACTACCACTTCGCGGACAAGTCGGCCCTGTACGCAGCCGTGATGGAGCACTCCTGGGCCACCGTGACCGAGCCGGTGTGGGGCATCCTCAGCTCCGCCGAGCCGGTCGAGGAGCGCCTGCGGACCTTTCTCACCACGTGGTTGCACCGGCTGCGCCACGACACCCGTTTCCGCGCCCTGCTGACCCTCACGCTGGACAGCTCGTACGACACCGCGGCGCTGCCCGCGGGGCTGCCCGAGGGGCGGGCCGCGAAGGCGTCCGGGCTGGCCGGCTGGCAGCGGCGGCTCGAAGCGCTGTGCGGCGAGCACGCCGCCGCCGCGACGGGCGCCCCGGCCACTCCGGCGAGCGCCGCCGCGAACCTCCTGGCCTGGTTGTGCGGCACCGCCCTGCTGGCCGCCACCGACCCGGCCCTCCTGCCTCCGGACGACGCCGACGGCGTCGCCCCCGTCCTGCGAGGACTTCTCTCATGACCGGATTACCCGCCGGCACCAGGCCCCAGGCCGCGGTCACCGTGACCGCCCTGGCGCTCGGCGTCGACATGTTCCTGTACGGCAGCATCACCCCGCTGCTGCCCGAACTCCCCGCCGTCGACGGTTCGCCGATGACCGCCGGCGTGCTCTTCGCCGTCTACGCGGCCGCGCTGCTGGCGGCCACGCCCCTCGTCGGGGCCTGGGTCGACCGGCGCGGGCCACGCGCCCCCATGCTGGCCGGACTGCTGGGTCTCGCCGCCGCGACCGCGCTGTTCGCCGCGGCCGTGGACCTCGACGACGGCCCGGGGCTGACCCTGCTGTTCGTGGCCCGTGCCGCGCAGGGCATCGCCGCCGCGGCCTCCTGGACGTCCGGGCTCGCCCTGATCGCGGCGACCCACGAGCCCGAGCGGCGCGGCCGGGTGATGGGACTCGCCCTCTCGGCCGTCGGCGCGGGCGTGCTGCTCGGCCCGGCCGTCTCCGGACCGCTCAGCGACGCCTTCGGCCCGCGCGCGCCGTTCATCGCCGTCGCCGTCCTCGCGGCGGGCGACGCGGTGGCCCGCATCGTCCTGATCAAGCCCATGGCCGTGTCCGGGGAGCGTGTGCCCTACCGGGTCGTCCTGCGCGGCCCCCGGGTCGCCCTGCTGATCGCGCTGACCGGCCTGGGCGCCGCGGCGATCGCGTTCCCCGAGCCGGTCCTGCCGCTGCACCTGAGCGATCTGGGACTGGGCACGACCGGCATCGGACTCGTCTTCGCCGGCGCCGCCCTGGGCGGCAGCCTGGCGGCCCCGGTCGCCGGACTGCTCACCGACCACGCGGGGCCCGGGAAGGTCGCCTCGGCGGGCGCGCTCGTCGCCGCCCTCGGCTTCTTCCTCGCCGGACGCGACTCCACCGTCCTGTCCGTGACCGGTCTGGTCGTGGTGGGCTTCGGCGCGCAGCTGGTCCTGGCCCCCACCCTGGTCCTCATCGGGGCGCTCGCGGAGCACACCGGGACGGCCGCCTACGGCGCGGCGTACGCGCTCTACAACCTCGCCTACACGGGTGGTCTCGCGCTCGCCCCGCTCGCCGCCGGCGCCACGGCGAAGGCGACCGGCATTCCCACGGCGACACTGATCGCGTGCGGCCTGGCGGTGGCGCTCGCGGTGGTCCTGCTGACCCGGCGGGATCAGCCCTCGGCCGCGCCCGCCCGGCCCTCGGAGCTCACCCGGCCGGGCGTCACCAAGGACGCGTAGTAGCCGAGGTTATGACCGAAGGAGCGGTGGACCGTGCGGAGCAGTTCACGGTCCACGTCCAGCCCCTGCTGGGGACGCGAGATCATGACGCAGCGCGGACAGGGCGCCTCGACGCGCAGCACCGCACCGCCGACGCGCAGCTCGCGGCCGGTCCAGTCGTCGTCCGCCTGGTCGGGCCCCTCCACCACGAGGTTGGGGCGGAGCCGGCGGACGTCCACCGGCCTGCCCAGCGCGGCGGCGAGGGCGTCGAGCATGCCGGTGGTGACGACGTGCACCGGATACGCGTCGAAGTAGCTCCCGGGGATCGTCTGGAACTCGGCGACCTCGGAGGGCAGTTGGGACAAATCCGGGAGGTCCTCCAGCCCGGCCACGCCGAACAGGCCGGTCAGGTAGCCGGTCATGTCCTCGGGATACACGCGCGCGTAGTGCTCGCGCCGGTCCGCCGGCACCCGGGGCCACAGGGTCACCTCGGTGCCCAGATGGGCGCTGAGCACGTCGTGCACGCCCGGCAGATCGGAGGTCACCGGGGGCACGCCCGGCAGGCGCAGTTCGACGTGCGGCGCGGTCCTTCCCGGCACGGGCGGTTCCACGTAGCGGGCGGCGATGTCCAGCAGGGCGGGCAGCGAACGCGCGTCGGTGACGCAGCCGCGCTTCTCGTCCCTGAGGGCCCAGCAGCGGTCGCCCAGCACCCCGTCGGCGCCCAGCTCGCAGTCGTCGAGGCGCTCGCCCGCCATGCTCTTGACGGGGTACCTCCAGATCTCCCGTACGGCGGCACGGACGGCGGTTCCGTTCGTCATCCCGTACTCTCCTCTCCCCCTGCGGTCGTCCCGAGGTGCTCTCGGCCGCCGTGTGCGGCGATGTACCGGCGGGCCGCCCGGCGCAGATCGTACGGTGTCACCGCCGCGAGCCGGTCCGGGTAACGGCAGCTCTCGCCGGGGTCGACGCCCGCGATTCCGTAGCCGCACAGCCGCTCGGTGACCGATCGGCCGTTCTGTGCGGCCCGGAGGAACTGGATGATCAGTCGTTCCCGGGCGGACTCCAGGAGGGCTGCCTCGCATCCCCGGTCGGCCAGGGCGGTGATGACGGCGTGCGTCTCGGCCGCCACCTCGCCGATCGCTTCCGGCGCGCAGCCGGCCACGGTCATGCCGTAGCCGGCGTGCCCGAATTCGCGGCTGAACGCGGCCAGTGAGTACGTCAGCGCGCGCTCGCCGCGCAGCCTCCGGTCGAACAGCCCCTCCCTGCCGCCGAGCACGGCCCAGGCGAGGTGGACGGCGGCCTTGTCCGGGCTGCCGAGCGGGACTCCGGGGGTGCCGAGCAGGTGGTAGGCGAGTCCGGGCCCGGCGGGGGCGGAGAAGGTCACCGTCCGGACCGGCTGTCCGGGCGGCTCCTCGGCCGGCCCGTCGGCGGGCCGTGCAGTGGACCGGACAGCGGGCCGTGCAGTGGACCGGACAGTGCGCCGGATCGGCGTGCCGGACGCGGCCTCGGCCAGGCGCCGCAGCGCGGACGGTTCGGTGTGCGAGAGGGCGAGCACGGGCGGCGAGGCCCGGAGCGTGCCGGACAGCCGTGCCGCTTCCTCGGGCCCGCAGGCGGTGAGGAACGCGGTGCGCTCGTCGTGGCCGATCCCGTAGCGATGCGACCGGCCGAACAGTGCCCGCCGGATGCCGTCGGACCAGCGGTCGTCCGACGCGAGACGCGCCAGGCACTCCGCTCTCACCGCGTCGAACGCCGCGTCGAACTCCGGCTCCGGGCCGGCCGATCCGTCCGCGCACCACTGCGGCACCTCGCACAGCACCGCGCGGTCCGACCGGACGCACTCCACGGTCACTCCGGCGTAGTCGGCGGTGACCACGGGCTCGGTGCGGACGGTCGCACCGGACCGCCGCGCCGTCCGTGCCACCGCCCGCGCCCAGCAGGCGGCAAGGAGCGGCGCGGCGAGGACTGCCGCACGCTCCGCGCCGGCGAGCGGCAGCGCCAGCGTGACCGCCGAGAGGGCCGTGCCCTCGGCGTGGCCGCCGATGACGACCACGCCCTCGGCCGTCCGGACACACGCGATCTCCGGTGTCACCGGCGGCGCGGGCGTCACGATGCGTCTCCGGCGTCGTCGATCCGCGCGGTCTGCCGCTCCCACAGGGCGATCACGGCTGCCACGTCGGACGGTGACACTGACGTCGGTGGTTCGGCGCCGCCGTCCGTCGCGCGGGCGGCCGTCGTCTCCAGGTCCTCGGCGTCGCGCAGGTACGGGATCAGTGCCTCGGCGCGCAGCCAGGCCGCCCCGTCGGCGGCGAGGAGCCGCTCCCGTGCCGCCCGCAGCGCGGTCCGCACGGCGCGGGTCGTGGTGGCCGCGTCCGGGGCCCGGAGCAGGGCCCAGACACACACGTGCCCCCGCAG
>NZ_JBFAPH010000077.1:0-20846 GCF_040675635.1 Streptomyces sp. NPDC049577 | reverse complement strand
TGAAGTCCAGCTCGCCCGTGCGGGTGCGCCCGCCCGAGCTCCTCGGCCGTGCGCTGGGCACCCACGACGCGGGCGCGCAGCCGGAAGCCGCCGCACTCGGCGCAGTGCCAGTCCCGCGCCTCCAGCCCGCACCAGCCGCAGTGCAGCGCGCCGTCACCGTCGCGCGCCTCCAGCGGCCCCGCGCAGTGCGCGCACCGCGCGGGCTCGCGGCAGCGCTCACAGGACAGCCGCGGCGCGTAGCCCCGGCGGGGCACCTGCACCAGCACCGGCCCGTGCTTGAGGCCCTCCCGGGCGACCTCCCAGGCGACCGTCGGCAGCCGGGCCGCCCGCGCGGCGGCGTCCCGCGCCTCGTCGCTCTCCACGACCGTCCGCACCCGGGGGGCCGCGGCCCGCACCCGCTCCCGGTCGGCCGCCAGCGGCAGGGCCCAGCCGGTGTCCACGAGCTGGGCCGCCTCGACCGTGCAGCCGAAGCCGCCCAGCAGGAACGCGGCCCGCTCGTGCGCCGCGCGCAGCATCAGCACCTCGCGGGCGTGCGGCTGGGGCGCGTTGGTGTCGCTGTGGCTGGAGTCGCCGTCGTCCCAGATCGCCACGAGGCCGAGGTTCCGGACAGGGGCGAACATGGCCGCGCGCGTGCCGACCACGGCCCGCACGGCGCCCCGGTTGACCGCGAGCCAGCGCCGGTAGCGCTCCTCGGGCCCGAGCTCCGCGGTCAGCAGCACATGCAGCCCCTGGCCGAGGAGCTCGGTCAGCGCGGCGTCGACCCGGGCGGCGTCCCGGCCGTCCGGCACGACGACGATCGCGCCGCGCCCGGAGGCGAGCGCGGCGGCGGCCGCGCGGGCGAGCTCGGCGGGCCAGTACGGCCCGGGCAGCGCGGTCCACACGGCGCGCGGCGCGTCGCCCCGGGCGACGGCGTCGAGATAGGCGGGCCCGGTCGGATACCGCGCCCAGCTCCCCGGCGCGGGCGCGGCCGGCCGCGGCATCGGCCCGGGCGAGGGCTCGGCCTCGATGCGGGCGTGCCGGGGCGGCACGGCCAGCTGCAGGACGTCGGCGAGGGACCCGGCGTACCGGTCGGCGACGGCCCGGCACAGCCCCAGCAGGGACGGCCCGAGCACGGGCTCGGGCGACAGCACCTGGGCGATGGCGGCCAGCGGCCCCTGGTAGTCGGACTCGGCGACCCGCTCGATGATGTATCCGTCGAGCAGCCCGCCGCCCTCACGGCGGCCCTCGCGCACCCGCGACGTGCCCGCGCCGAAGCGCACCCGCACCCGGGTGCCCGGCTGGGCGTCGGCGTCGAGTTCGGCGGGCACCGCGTAGGACCAGAGCCGGTCGAGGTGGACCGGACCCTTGTCCACGAGCACCCGCGCCACCGGCAACTCCTTCGCCAGCGGCGCCCCCCGCCAGGTGCGCGGCTTGGCCTTCGGCACCTTGGCCTTACGCACGCTCTCCCGTATCAGCGCGAGCTGCTCCGCCACGGGGGCCTCCCCGGCCTCCCCCGCACCCCGCTCCGGTCGCCCGTTCTCGCTGCTCACGCTTCAAGTCCTACCAGAGGGCACCGACAGCGGCGGAACAGGGCGACAGGGGGGCGCGAGCGCTTGGGCCCTCCCGAGATCACGGCGGCAGCGGCACGGGTTTCACAGCACGTCCGTCGGACGCGCTCCACCGGAGGAGCCACGGCCTGCGCACCGGGAGGGCGTGCGTGACGCTATACGAGAGGGACCCGCAAGCCAAGGGTTTCGGCCGGACCGGCCGAAAAGCACCGGCCCCCGGGCCGCTCGCGCGGGCCGGGGGCCGGTGTGTGTACGAGGTGCGGGCCTACAGGCCCGCCGCCTTGCGCAGGGCGTCGACGCGGTCGGTGCGCTCCCACGTGAAGTCGGGCAGCTCGCGGCCGAAGTGGCCGTAGGCCGCCGTCTGGGCGTAGATGGGGCGGAGCAGGTCGAGGTCGCGGATGATCGCGGCCGGGCGGAGGTCGAAGACCTCGCCGATGGCGTTCTCGATCTTGTCGGTGTCGACCGTGTTGGTGCCGAAGGTCTCGACGAACAGGCCCACCGGTTCGGCCTTGCCGATCGCGTAGGCGACCTGGACCTCGCAGCGCGAGGCCAGACCGGCGGCGACCACGTTCTTGGCGACCCAGCGCATCGCGTACGCCGCGGAGCGGTCGACCTTGGACGGGTCCTTGCCGGAGAAGGCGCCGCCACCGTGGCGGGCCATGCCGCCGTAGGTGTCGATGATGATCTTGCGGCCGGTGAGGCCGGCGTCGCCCATCGGGCCGCCGATCTCGAAGCGGCCGGTCGGGTTGACCAGCAGGCGGTAGCCGTCGGTGTCCAGCTTGATGCCGTCCTCGACGAGCTGCTTGAGGACGTGCTCGACGACGAACTCGCGGATGTCGGGTGCCAGCAGCGAGTCCAGGTCGATGTCCGAGGCGTGCTGCGAGGAGACCACCACGGTGTCGAGGCGGACGGCCTTGTTGCCGTCGTACTCGATGGTGACCTGGGTCTTGCCGTCGGGACGCAGGTAGGGGATGGTGCCGTTCTTGCGGACCTCGGTCAGCCGGCGGGAGAGCCGGTGGGCGAGGTAGATGGGCAGCGGCATCAGCTCGGGCGTCTCGTCGCACGCGTAGCCGAACATCAGGCCCTGGTCGCCCGCGCCCTGCTTGTCGAGCTCGTCCTCGTCGCCCTCGACGCGCGCCTCGTACGCCGAGTCGACGCCCTGCGCGATGTCCGGGGACTGCGAGCCGATGGAGACCGAGACGCCGCAGGACGCGCCGTCGAAGCCCTTCTTCGAGGAGTCGTAGCCGATCTCGAGGATCTTCCCGCGCACCAGCTGCGCGATCGGCGCGTACGCCTTGGTGGTCACCTCGCCGGCGACGTGCACCAGACCGGTGGTGATCAGGGTCTCGACGGCGACCCGGGACGTCGGGTCCTCCCGCAGGAGGGCGTCGAGAATGGTGTCGCTGATCTGGTCAGCGATCTTGTCGGGGTGACCCTCGGTCACGGACTCCGAGGTGAACAGGCGGCGGGACACATCGCTCCCTGGGGTTGCAGCGGCTGCTGGCTGATCATTGAGGGATCCGGCCGAGAGCTGCGCTCGGCGCGAATCCGGATGCCAGTTTATCGGGCCTTCTCCGGCTTGGGGTCTCGGGTCGCGCGCCACAAGCGGCGTGACCTGCGACATCCATCACATCGGCCGCTTTCGGCGCAGGGTGAAGTCCGTCAGGTCAGGCGCGGGACGACCAGGTCCCAGACGGTGTCGGCGAGGGCTTCCTTGGGGCCGTGCGGAACCGGGGTCTCCCCGCCGTCCGCGGCCAGCACGACGGCCTCGTTCTCCTCGGAGCCGAAGGTGCGGGACTCCCCCACCTCATTGACCACCAGCAGGTCGCAGCCCTTGCGGGCGAGCTTGGCGCGGCCGTTGGCCAGCACGTCGTCGGTCTCGGCCGCGAAGCCCACGACCACCTGGCCCGGGCGCGGCCGGGCGGCGGAGAGCTCGGCGAGGACGTCGGGGTTGCGCACCAGCTCCAGCGGGGCCGGCTCCTCCCCGTCCCGCTTCTTGATCTTGCCGGTGGCGTAGTGGGCGGGCCGGAAGTCGGCGACGGCGGCGGCCATGACCACGGCATCGGCCTCGGCCGCGGCCTTCAGGACGGCCTCCCGCAGCTGCACGGCCGTGGAGACATGGATCACCTCGGCGCCGGCGGGATCGGCCAGTTCGCTGTTGGCGGCGACCAGCGTGACGCGGGCGCCGCGCGCGACGGCGGTGCGGGCGAGGGCGTAGCCCTGCTTGCCGGAGGAACGGTTCCCCAGGAAGCGCACCGGGTCCAGCGGCTCACGGGTGCCGCCGGCGCTGATGACGACGTGGCGGCCGGCCAGGTCGGCGGCGGGCGCCCCGGCGCCCCGGGCCAGCACCCGGCGGCAGAGCTCGAAGATCTCGACGGGGTCGGGGAAGCGGCCTTTGCCGGTGTCGACGCCGGTGAGCCGGCCGACGGCGGGCTCGACGACGACCGCGCCGCGGCGGCGCAGGGTGGCGACGTTCTCCTGGGTGGCCGGGTGCTCCCACATCTCGGTGTGCATGGCGGGCGCGAAGACCACCGGGCAGCGGGCCGTGAGCAGGGTGTTGGTCAGCAGGTCGTCGGCGAGGCCGTGGGCGGCCTTGGCGAGGAGGTCGGCGGTGGCGGGGGCGACGACGACGAGGTCGGCGGACTGCCCGATGCGCACGTGCGGCACCTCGTGGACGGACTCCCACACCTCGGTGCCGGCGGGATGCCCGGAGAGCGCCGCCCAGGTGGCCTCGCCGACGAAGTGCAGCGCGGACTCGGTCGGTACGACCCGTACGTCGTGGCCGGACTCGGTCAGCCGGCGCAGCAGCTCGCACGCCTTGTAGGCGGCGATCCCGCCACTGACCCCGAGGACGACCCTGGGCTTGTCCATCGCTCGCTTCTCCCCGCGCGCTCTCGTTCGTACGACACCACTACACACCAAGGGCCCGGCAGCTGCGCTGCCGGGCCCTGGTGACGAATATCGCGTGCTCAGTGAGCCGGGGCCTCGACGGCCTCGGAGGTCAGCAGGCCCGCGTTGATCTCGCGGAGGGCGATGGAGAGCGGCTTCTCGTGGACGTGGGTGTCCACCAGCGGGCCGACGTACTCCAGCAGGCCCTCCCCGAGCTGCGAGTAGTACGCGTTGATCTGGCGCGCGCGCTTGGCGGCGTAGATCACGAGGCTGTACTTCGAGTCGGTCGCCTCGAGCAGCTCATCAATCGGCGGGTTGATGATGCCCTCGGGCGCGGTGATGGAAGAGGACACTCTCTGCCTTCCGAAGGGGGGTGAAGAAAGATGTTCAACGCAGCAAGGCTAGCAGTTCACGCGCGACGTCCTCGACGGAGGTGTTGACCAGGGTCGTGTCGAATTCCGACTCGGCCGCGAGCTCCGTCTTGGCCGCCTCCAGGCGCCGCTCGATCACCTCGGGCGATTCGGTGCCCCGCCCGGTGAGCCGGCGGACCAGCTCGTCCCAGCTGGGCGGCGCGAGGAAGACCAGCTGGGCCTCCGGCATGGCCTCGCGGACCTGCCGGGCCCCCTGGAGGTCGATCTCCAGCAGGACGGGCTCGCCCGCCTCCAGGCGGTCGAGCACTGCCCGCCGCGGCGTTCCGTAGCGGTTGCCGGCGAACTCGGCCCACTCCAGCAGCTCACCGTTGGCGATGAGCTTGTCGAACTCCTCGTCGTCCACGAAGAAGTACTGGACGCCCTCCCGCTCGCCGGGGCGCGGCTTGCGGGTGGTGGCGGAGACCGACAGCCACACATCGGGGTGGGCCTTGCGCATGTGGGCGACGACCGTGCTCTTGCCGACCCCGGAGGGGCCGGAGAGCACGGTCAGCCGCGGTTGTCTGGCCGGGGGGACGGGGGCTGTCCCCCGGGAGACTGCAGTACTCATGCAGCGATTATCCCGGTTCCCGGGAGTGCCTGGGAACGTCGGCCGGGTCGTCAGGCGGCCTTGCCGCCGAATTCACGCTCAAGGGAGGCGATCTGGTTGGATCCGAGACCGCGCACGCGGCGGCTCTCGGAGATGCCCAGCCGCTCCATGATCTGCTTGGCACGGACCTTGCCCACACCGGGAAGGCTCTCCAAGAGGGCGCTCACCTTCATCTTGCCGATGACATCGTTCTCCTGGCCCTGCTTGATCACGTCGTGCAGCGAGGCGCCGGAGTGCTTGAGCCGATTCTTGACCTCGGCGCGCTCCCGGCGAGCCGCGGCGGCCTTTTCGAGCGCGGCTGCGCGCTGTTCAGGGGTAAGGGGCGGAAGAGCCACGCCTACGTCACCTCGGATGTCGAACTGTCGGATAAGGACCGGTGAGGAACCTAGTCGGCCCACACCTGGGGAGCAACGAGCAACGCGCTTGCTCGTTCGCTCTCGTCGGAGACTAGCGGCCGATCCCGCTCCAGTCAGCGAGAACAGACGAAAAGTCCTGGTCAGACTCGCTCGACCAGGACTTTTCCGGACATTATGTCCAACAATTTTGACGCGAAGGCCGCGCTGTCCAGCGCCCCGGGAGCCCGGGATCCGCTCAGCCCGCCGCCGGATCCACGGCCCGCCGCACCTCGTCGGCGAACCGTTCGGCGCTCTGTCGCAGGGCGGCGACGTCCGGACCGTGCCGCAGGACACCCCGGCTGACGTTCGGCACGACGTCGCGGACGGCCGCGCCGAAGACCTTCGGCAGATCGGCGGCCGTGGCGCCCTGGGCACCGATCCCGGGGGCCAGGAGCGGCCCGTTGATGGCCAGATCCACACCGGCGGCGGCCGCGGAGCCGCCCAGGGTGGCGCCGACCACGGCCCCGTACGAGCCCATGGGCTCGGCGCCCGCGTTCTCGGCCCGCAGGTGGTCCAGCATCGTCGCGGCGACGCTCGCGCCGTCGGCGCGCACCGCGTGCTGCACCTCGGCACCCTCGGGGTTGGAGGTGAGCGCGAGGACGAAGACGCCGGCGCCGCTCTCCCGGGCCAGGTCCAGGGCCGGGCGCAGGGAGCCGTAGCCGAGGTAGGGGCTCACGGTGACGGCGTCCGAGAACAGCGGCGAGGCCGGGTCCAGGTAGGTCGCGGCGTAGGCGGCCATCGTGGAGCCGATGTCGCCGCGCTTGGCGTCCATGAGCACCAGCGCGCCGGCGGCGCGGGCCTCGGCGACGGCGCGCTCCAGGACGGCGACGCCGCGCGAGCCGAAGCGCTCGAAGAAGGCGGACTGCGGCTTGAGCACGGCGACCCGCTCGGCCAGCGCCTCGACGACGGTGAGCGCGAAGCGCTCCAGCCCGGCGATGTCGTCGGCGAGGCCCCAGTCGGCGAGCAGGGAGGCGTGCGGGTCGATGCCCACGCAGAGGGGGCCGCGCTCGTCCATGGCGCGGCGCAGGCGTGCGCCGAAGGGCTCGGCGTGGGTCATGCGGTCACCTTCCGGTGCTCGGCGCCGACGGCCTCGGCGAGGGTGGCGTAGGGGCTGGCGGCAAGGCGTTCGGCCAGGCCGTTGTGGAGCTTGCGGCACCAGAAGGGGCCCTCGTAGATGAAGGCGCTGTAGCCCTGGACCAGCGTGGCGCCGGCCAGGATGCGCTCCCAGACGTCGTCGGCGGTGGTGACGCCGCCGACGCCGACGAGGGTGATCCGGTCGCCCACGCGCGCGTAGAGCCGGCGCAGGACCTCCAGCGAGCGCTCCTTGAGCGGGGCGCCGGACAGACCGCCGGCGCCGATGGCCTCGACGGTGCGCTGGGGGGTCGCGAGGCCCAGGCCGTCGCGGGCGATGGTGGTGTTGGTGGCGATGATGCCGTCCAGGCCGAGCTCGACGGCGAGATCGGCGACGGCGTCCACGTCCTCGTCGGCGAGGTCGGGGGCGATCTTGACGAGCAGCGGCACGCGGCGGTCGGTCACCGTGCGGTCGGCGGCCTCGCGGACGGCGGTGAGCAGCGGGCGCAGCGCCTCGGTGGCCTGGAGGTTGCGCAGCCCCGGGGTGTTCGGGGAGGAGACGTTGACGACCAGGTAGTCGGCGTGCGCGGCGAGGCGCTCGGTGGAGGTGACGTAGTCGGCGACGGCCTCGTCCTCGGGGACGACCTTGGTCTTGCCGATGTTGACGCCGACGGTGGTCCGGAAGATCTCCTTCCGGTCGGCCAGGCGCTCCGCGACGGCCGCGGAGCCGTCGTTGTTGAAGCCCATGCGGTTGATCAGGGCGCGGTCCGCGACGAGGCGGAAGAGGCGCTTCTTGGGGTTGCCGGGCTGCGGCTGGGCGGTGACGGTGCCGATCTCGACGTGGTCGAAGCCGAGCATGGCCATGCCGTCGATCGCGGCGGCGTTCTTGTCGAAGCCGGCGGCGAGTCCGAAGGGGCCGTGCATGCGCAGGCCGAGGGCCTCGGTGCGCAGGGCCTTGTGGCGGGGGGCGAGGACGGCGGCGACGAAGGTGCGCAGGACGGGTACGCGGGCCGCGCCGCGGATCCAGGCGAAGGCCAGGTGGTGGGCCTTCTCGGGATCCATACGCTTGAAGATCAGGTCGAAGAACAGACGGTACATGGTGCCTTCCGGGCGAGGGAGCGGGGCGTGGGGGCCTTGAGGGGGCTCATGGAGAGGGGGACACCTTCCGGTGTCCCCCTCTGCGGTCCTACGCCTCGCGGGCGGCGGTGAGCCGCTCCGCGTGCTCCTGCAGGGAGCTGACGCCGACCTCGCCCCTGGTCAGGGCGTCAATGCCCTGGACGGCGGCGGCGAGCGCCTGGACGGTGGTCAGGCAGGGCACCGCGCGGGCGACGGCGGCGGTGCGGATCTCGTAGCCGTCGAGGCGGCCGCCGGTGCCGTAGGGGGTGTTGACGATGAGGTCGACCTCGCCGTCGTGGATGAGCTGGACGATGGTCTTCTCGCCGTTCGGGCCCTCGCCCTCGCTCTGCTTGCGCACGACGGTGGCGTTGATGCCGTTGCGCTTGAGGACCTCGGCCGTGCCGGAGGTGGCGAGCAGCTCGAAGCCGTGGGCGACGAGCTCCCGGGCCGGGAAGATCATCGAGCGCTTGTCGCGGTTGGCGACGGAGACGAACGCGCGTCCCTTGGTGGGCAGCGCGCCGTAGGCGCCGGCCTGCGACTTGGCGTAGGCGGTGCCGAAGACGGTGTCGATGCCCATGACCTCGCCGGTGGAGCGCATCTCCGGGCCGAGGACGGTGTCCACGCCGCGGCCGTGGATGTCGCGGAAGCGCGACCACGGCATGACGGCCTCCTTGACGGAGATCGGGGCGTCCATCGGCAGGGTGCCGCCGTCGCCCTCCTTGGGCAGCATGCCCTCGGCGCGCAGCTCGGCGATGGTGGCGCCCAGCGAGATGCGGGCGGCGGCCTTGGCCAGCGGCACGGCGGTCGCCTTGGAGGTGAAGGGGACCGTGCGGGAGGCGCGCGGGTTGGCCTCCAGGACGTAGAGGATGTCCCCGGCCATGGCGAACTGGATGTTGATCAGGCCGCGCACGCCGACGCCCTTGGCGATGGCCTCGGTGGAGGCGCGCAGGCGCTTGATGTCGAAGCCGCCGAGGGTGATCGGGGGCAGGGCGCAGGCGGAGTCGCCGGAGTGGATGCCAGCCTCCTCGATGTGCTCCATGACGCCGCCGAGGTAGAGCTCCTGGCCGTCGTAGAGCGCGTCGACGTCGATCTCGATGGCGTCGTCGAGGAAGCGGTCGATGAGGACCGGGTGCTCGGAGATCAGGCCCGCGTGCCGCTCCAGGTAGGCGGCGAGCGAGGGCTCGTCGTAGACGATCTCCATACCGCGGCCGCCGAGCACGTAGGACGGGCGGACCATGACCGGGTAGCCGATCCCGGCGGCGGTCTTCTTGGCCTCCTCGAAGGAGAAGGCGGTGCCGTACTTGGGCGCGGGCAGTCCGGCCTCGGTCAGCACGCGGCCGAAGGCGCCGCGCTCCTCGGCGAGGTCGATGGCCTCGGGCGAGGTGCCGACGATCGGCACGCCGTTGTCCTTGAGCGCCTGGGCGAGGCCCAGCGGGGTCTGGCCGCCGAGCTGGACGACGACGCCCGCGACGGGGCCGGCGAGGGTCTCGGCGTGGACGATCTCCAGGACGTCCTCCAGGGTGAGCGGCTCGAAGTAGAGCCGGTCGGAGGTGTCGTAGTCGGTGGAGACGGTCTCCGGGTTGCAGTTGACCATCACGGTCTCGTAGCCCGCCTCGCTGAGCGCGAAGGAGGCGTGGACGCAGGAGTAGTCGAACTCGATGCCCTGGCCGATGCGGTTGGGGCCGGAGCCGAGGATGATCACGGCGGGCTTCTCGCGCGGCGCGACCTCGGTCTCCTCGTCGTAGGAGGAGTAGAAGTACGGCGTCCTGGCGGCGAACTCGGCGGCGCAGGTGTCGACCGTCTTGTAGACCGGGCGGACGCCGAGGGCGTGCCGGACCTCGCGGACGACGTCCTCGCGCAGGCCGCGGATGCCGGCGATCTGGGCGTCGGAGAAGCCGTGGCGCTTGGCCTCGGCGAGCAGCTCCGGCTCCAGGCGCTCGGCTTCGGCGAGCTCCTGGGCGATCTCGTGGATCAGGAAGAGCTGGTCGACGAACCAGGGGTCGATCCGCGTCGCCTCGAAGACCTCGTCCGGGGTGGCCCCGGCGCGGATGGCGTCCATGACGGTGTTGATCCGGCCGTCGGTGGGGCGCACGGCCTTGGCGAGCAGTTCGGCCTTGTCGCCGGTGGGGCTGACGAAGTCGAACTGCGAGCCCTTCTTCTCCAGCGAGCGCAGGGCCTTCTGCAGGGCCTCGGTGAAGTTGCGGCCGATGGCCATGGCCTCACCGACGGACTTCATGGTCGTCGTGAGGGTGGCGTCGGCGGCCGGGAACTTCTCGAACGCGAAGCGGGGCGCCTTGACCACGACGTAGTCGAGCGTGGGCTCGAAGGACGCCGGGGTCTTCTCCGTGATGTCGTTGGGGATCTCGTCCAGCGTGTAGCCGACGGCCAGACGGGCAGCGATCTTCGCGATCGGGAAGCCGGTGGCCTTGGAGGCGAGCGCGGAGGAGCGCGAGACACGCGGGTTCATCTCGATGACGATGACCCGGCCGTCCTCGGGGTTGACCGCGAACTGGATGTTGCAGCCGCCGGTGTCGACACCGACCTCGCGGATGATCGCGATGCCGATGTCGCGCAGGATCTGGTACTCGCGGTCGGTGAGCGTCATCGCCGGGGCGACGGTGATGGAGTCACCGGTGTGCACGCCCATGGGGTCGAAGTTCTCGATGGAGCAGACGACCACGACGTTGTCGTTCTTGTCGCGCATGAGCTCCAGCTCGTACTCCTTCCAGCCGAGGATGGACTCCTCCAGGAGCACCTCGGTGGTCGGGGAGAGCGTGAGGCCCTGGCCGGCGATGCGGCGCAGCTCCTCCTCGTCGTGGGCGAAGCCGGAGCCGGCGCCGCCCATGGTGAAGGAGGGGCGGACGACGACGGGGTAGCCGCCGAGCGTCTCGACGCCCGCGAGGACCTCGTCCATGGTGTGGCAGATGACCGAGCGGGCGGACTCGCCGTGGCCGATCTTGGCGTTGACGGCCTCGACGACGCCCTTGAACAGGTCGCGGTCCTCGCCCTTGTGGATCGCCTCGACGTTGGCGCCGATCAGCTCCACGCCGTACTTCTCCAGCACACCGTTCTCGTGCATGGAGATGGCGGTGTTGAGCGCGGTCTGGCCGCCGAGGGTGGGCAGCAGGGCGTCGGGGCGCTCCTTGGCGATGATCTTCTCGACGAACTCCGGGGTGATCGGCTCGACGTACGTGGCGTCGGCGATCTCCGGGTCGGTCATGATCGTGGCCGGGTTGGAGTTCACGAGGATGACCCGCAGGCCCTCGGACTTCAGGACGCGGCAGGCCTGGGTGCCGGAGTAGTCGAACTCCGCGGCCTGGCCGATGACGATCGGGCCGGAGCCGATGACCAGAACGGACTGGATGTCGGTGCGCTTAGGCACGCTGGCCCTCCATCAGGGAGACGAAGCGGTCGAACAGGTACGCCGCGTCGTGCGGACCCGCTGCTGCCTCGGGGTGGTACTGGACGCTGAATGCCGGCTGGTCGAGCAGCTGGAGACCCTCGACCACGTTGTCGTTGAGGCACACGTGGGAGACCTCGACGCGGCCGTAGGGCGTGTCGGTCGCGGCGTCGAGCGGGGCGTCGACGGCGAAGCCGTGGTTGTGCGCGGTGACCTCGACCTTGCCGGTCGTGCGGTCCTGCACGGGCTGGTTGATGCCGCGGTGGCCGTACTTCAGCTTGTAGGTGCCGAAGCCGAGGGCGCGGCCGAGGATCTGGTTGCCGAAGCAGATGCCGAAGAGCGGGGTCTTCCGCTCCAGGACGCCGCGCATGACGGAGACCGGGTGGTCGGCGGTGGCGGGGTCGCCGGGGCCGTTGGAGAAGAACACGCCGTCGGGGTTCACGGCGTAGACGTCCTCGACCGTGGCGGTCGCGGGCAGCACGTGCACCTCGATGCCGCGCTCGGCCATCCGCTGCGGGGTCATGCCCTTGATGCCGAGGTCGACGGCGGCGACGGTGAAGCGCTTCTCCCCTATCGCGGGGACGACGTAGGTCTCCTTGGTGGCGACCTCGGCGGAGAGGTCGGCGCCCTTCATCTGCGGGGCGGCCTGGACCTTGGCCAGCATGGCCTCGTCGCTCGCGATCGCCTCGCCGGAGAAGACGCCGACCCGCATGGCGCCGCGCTCGCGCAGGTGGCGGGTGAGGGCGCGGGTGTCGATGCCGCAGATACCGACGACGCCCTGGCGGGCCAGCTCCTCGTCGAGCGTGCGGCGCGAGCGCCAGTTCGACGGGATGCGGGCGGGGTCGCGCACGACGTAGCCGGAGACCCAGATCCGGGCGGACTCGGGGTCCTCGTCGTTGACGCCGGTGTTGCCGACGTGCGGGGCGGTCATCACGACCACCTGGCGGTGGTAGGAGGGGTCGGTCAGGGTCTCCTGGTAGCCGGTCATGCCGGTGGAGAACACGGCCTCGCCGAAGGTCTCCCCCACGGCCCCGTAGGCGCGGCCGCGGAAGATGCGGCCGTCCTCCAGGACAAGTACGGCGGGAGTCTTGTCGGCTCCCCTGGTGGAGGTCGTCATCGCGCGCCTTCCGTGTCGTTGCTGTGCTGGTCGTGCAGGTGGGTGAGGGCTTCCACCCAGGCGGTGTGCTCGGCCGCCCGGTCGGAGCGGAAGCCGGAGTCGATCGTCCTGTCGCCGTGCTGCCAGGTGATCACGAGCAGCCCGCCCTCGGCGAGGACCTTGCCCGCGATGCCCTTGTCGAGTCGCGCGCCGCGCAGGGCGGCGGCGGGGATCAGGAAGCTCCGGGCGCCGGGCCGTACGACGGCGACGCCCTGCTCCGTCAGGGTGAGCTCGGCGCGGCTGCGGGTGCCGAGGCCCTGCGCGACGATGCGGTCGAGCCACTGCCCGGCGGTGGTGGAGCCGTGGTAGCGGCCGGTCGTCGTCAGCCGGGGCTCGCCCGGGTCGTCGGGCACGGCGGGCAGCTCGGGCAGATCGCCCTGGAGCGTGCCGCGCCACTTCCAGCCCTCGCGCATCAGCCAGTACAGCAGCGCGATGAAGAGCAGGAGTCCGACGACCCAGCCGACGCGCGCGGCCCAGTCGGTGACGGCCTGCGACTTTCGCTCGGCCGCCAGAATGATCAGTGCAGGTGTCACGCGAGGTTCCCGTCCACGACCGTTGCCCGGCCCCGCAGGAAGGTGTGGGTGACGCGTCCCGGCAGCTCCATCCCCTCGTAGGGGGTGTTGCGGCTGCGGGAGGCGAAGCCCGCGGGGTCCACGGGACCACGGTATGCGGTGTCGACCAGAGTGAGGTTGGCGGGCTCACCGGCGGCGACCGGACGGCCGTGCCCGGCCAGCCGGCCGATCTCCGCGGGCCGGAAGGACATGCGGTCCGCGACCGCGGCCCAGTCGAGCAGGCCCGTGTCGACCATCGTGTGCTGGACGACCGACAGCGCGGTCTCCAGGCCCACCATGCCCATGGCGGCGGCGCCCCACTCGCAGTCCTTGTCCTCGTGCGGGTGCGGGGCGTGGTCGGTGGCGACGATGTCGATCGTCCCGTCGGCCAGGGCCTCGCGCAGCGCCAGCACGTCGCGCTCGGTGCGCAGCGGCGGGTTCACCTTGTAGACCGGGTTGTACGAGCGGACGAGCTCGTCGGTCAGGAGCAGGTGGTGCGGGGTGACCTCGGCGGTGACGTCGATGCCGCGCGACTTGGCCCAGCGGACGATCTCCACCGAGCCGGCCGTGGACAGGTGGCAGATGTGCACCCGGGAGCCGACGTGCTCGGCGAGCAGGACGTCCCGGGCGATGATCGACTCCTCGGCGACGGCGGGCCAGCCGCCGAGGCCCAGCTCCGCGGAGACGATGCCCTCGTTCATCTGGGCGCCCTCGGTCAGGCGCGGCTCCTGGGCGTGCTGGGCGACGACGCCGCCGAAGGCCTTCACGTACTCCAGCGCCCGGCGCATGATCACGGCGTCGTCGACGCACTTGCCGTCGTCGGAGAAGACCTTCACCCCGGCGGCGGAGTCGTGCATGGCGCCGAGCTCGGCGAGCTTCTTGCCCTCGAGGCCCACGGTGACGGCGCCGATGGGCTGGACGTCGCAGTAGCCGTGCTCCTTGCCCAGCCGCCAGACCTGCTCGACGACGCCGGCGGTGTCGGCGACGGGGAAGGTGTTGGCCATGGCGAAGACGGCGGTGTAGCCGCCGGACGCGGCGGCGCGGGTGCCGGTCAGGACGGTCTCGGAGTCCTCGCGGCCGGGCTCGCGCAGATGGGTGTGCAGGTCGACCAGGCCGGGCAGCAGGAGCTTGCCGTCGGCCTCGATCACCTCGGCACCCTCGGGCGCGGCCAGGCCGGTGCCCACCTCGGCGATGGTCTCGCCGTCGATGAGCACGTCCTGCGGCTCGCCGCCGAGAATCTTCGCACCGCGGATCAGGATCTTGGACATTACTTGTTCTCCTCGGTGCGGTTGTTCGTGGTGACGGCCGGCTCGGAGCCGCCCAGCAGCAGGTACAGCACGGCCATGCGGATGGAGACTCCGTTGGCGACCTGCTCGACGGCGGTGCAGCGCGGCGAGTCGGCGACCTCGGCGGTGATCTCCATGCCCCGGTTCATCGGGCCGGGGTGCATGACGATGGCGTCCTCGGGCATCCGCGCCATGCGGTCGGCGTCCAGCCCGTAGCGGCGGGCGTACTCGCGCTCGGTGGGGAAGAAGGCGGCGTTCATGCGCTCGCGCTGGACGCGCAGCATCATCACGGCGTCGGACTTCGGCAGCACCGCGTCCAGGTCGTAGGAGACCTCGCAGGGCCAGGTCCCGACGCCGATGGGCACCAGGGTGGGCGGGGCGACCAGGGTCACCTCGGCACCGAGGGTGTGCAGCAGGTGGACGTTGGAGCGGGCGACGCGGCTGTGCAGGATGTCGCCGACGATCGTGATCCGGCGGCCGGCCAGGTCACGCCCTATCCCGGCGTCGGGGCCGACCAGGCGGCGGCGCATGGTGAAGGCGTCCAGCAGGGCCTGGGTGGGGTGCTCGTGGGTGCCGTCGCCGGCGTTGACGACCGAGCCGCCGATCCAGCCCGAGGTGGCGAGCCGGTGCGGGGCGCCGGAGTCGTGGTGGCGGATGACGACGGCGTCGGCGCCCATCGCCTCCAGGGTCAGGGCGGTGTCCTTGAGCGACTCGCCCTTGGAGACCGAGGAGCCCTTGGCGGAGAAGTTGATGACGTCGGCGGAGAGCCGCTTGGCGGCGGCCTCGAAGGAGATCCGCGTCCGCGTCGAGTCCTCGAAGAAGAGGTTGACGACGGTGCGGCCGCGCAGGGTCGGCAGTTTCTTGATCGGGCGGTCGGCGACCCGGCCCATTTCCTCGGCGGTGTCGAGGATCAGGACGGCGTCGTCGCGCGTGAGGTCGGCGGCCGAGATGAGATGGCGCTGCATCCGGAAGCTCCGTGGTTGGGGAGGTTTGCGGGGGTGCGGGCGGGCATGCGGCGGCACGGCCCCGGGATCACCGGGTCCGCGGGGAACCGCTACTGCGCGTCGGCCGCGACGGTCTCGGGCACGCCGAGGAGCACGCTGTCGCGTCCGTCCTCCTCGGTGAGCTGGACCTTGACCGCCTCCCGCAACGACGTGGGGAGGTTCTTGCCGACGTAGTCGGCGCGGATCGGAAGCTCGCGGTGGCCGCGGTCGACCAGGACGGCGAGCTGGACGGCGCGCGGGCGGCCGATGTCGTTGAGCGCGTCGAGCGCGGCACGGACACTGCGGCCGGAGAAGAGCACGTCGTCGACGAGGATCACCAGCCGGCCGTCGATCCCCTCACCGGGGATCTCGGTGCGGGCGAGCGTGCGGGCAGGGCGCAGCCGCAGGTCGTCGCGGTACATGGTGATGTCGAGGGAGCCGACCGGCATCGCGCGGCCGGTGATCTCCTCCAGCTTGGCGGCCAGCCGGCGGGCGAGAAAGACGCCGCGGGTGGGGATGCCGAGGAGCACCACGTCGTCGGCGCCCTTGGCGCGTTCGACGATCTCGTGGGCGATACGGGTGAGGACCCGGGCGATGTCCGGTGCTTCGAGCACGGGACGCGCGGGAATTGCGTCCATACGAAACGGACCTCCTTCTCCGCCTCACGGGACGGACATTAAAGGACGTCGGATTTACCCATTCACCGTACCAGCACCGGCGGTGAACTCATTGACCGGCCCTCTGACGGCCGATGCCGTGGACCATTCGGCTTGACGAAGCCAGATTACGCTGCGTAACCTCACAGTGAGTTACCAGACACGCGGCAGTCGCAGGAGACGCCGCCGCACGTCGATACAGCGTCCGGGGAGCTTTATGTCCAGCGAATACGCCAAACAGCTCGGGGCCAAGCTCCGCGCCATCCGCACCCAGCAGGGCCTCTCCCTCCATGGCGTCGAGGAGAAGTCCCAGGGTCGCTGGAAGGCCGTCGTGGTGGGCTCGTACGAGCGCGGCGACCGTGCCGTGACCGTACAGCGCCTGGCCGAGCTGGCCGATTTCTACGGCGTGCCCGTGCAGGAGCTGCTGCCCGGCACCACGCCCGGCGGCGCCGCGGAGCCCCCGCCGAAGCTGGTCCTGGACCTGGAGCGCCTCGCCCACGTCCCGGCCGAGAAGGCGGGCCCGCTCCAGCGTTACGCGGCGACCATCCAGAGCCAGCGCGGCGACTACAACGGCAAGGTGCTCTCGATCCGCCAGGACGATCTGCGCACCCTCGCCGTGATCTACGACCAGTCGCCCTCGGTGCTCACCGAGCAGCTGATCAGCTGGGGTGTGCTCGACGCGGACGCCCGCCGCGCCGTCCAGCACGAGGACGCCTGAGCGTTCAACGGCCGACCAACCGCCGAGGGGCGGGGAATCCTTCATGGATTCCCCGCCCCTCGGCGGTTCGGCGTCCGGCTAACGCCGCAGGCTCGGCTTGAGCTCCTTGAAACGGCCCAGGAGGCCGTTGACGAAGGCCGGCGAGTCGTCGGTGGAGAACTCCTTGGCGAGCTGCACCGCCTCGTCGATCGCCACCGCGTCCGGCGTGCCGTCCTCCCAGATCAGCTCGTACGCGCCGAGCCGGAGGATGCTGCGGTCCGCGGCGGGCATCCGGTCCAGTGCCCAGTCGACCGCATAGGTGCCGATCAGCTCGTCGATCCGGGCCGCGCGCTCGGCGTAGCCCTCGACCAGCTGCATCGTGTACTCGTTGACCGGCGGCTGCCGGTCGTCGGACCGGGCGTGGCGGATCCAGTCCGCGAGCACCTCGCGCACGGCGGCGCCGCGCTGGTCGGCCTCGAAGAGGATCTGGAAGGCGCGCTTGCGGGCCTTGCTACGGGCGGCCACGGTTAGCTGTTCACCCGACCGAGGTAATCGCCGGTACGGGTGTCGACCTTGATCTTCTCACCCGTGGTGATGAAGAGCGGGACCTGGATCTCGAAGTCGGTCTCCAGCGTGGCGGGCTTGGAGCCGCCGGTGGAGCGGTCGCCCTGGACGCCCGGCTCGGTGTGCTTGATGGTGAGCTCGACGGCGGCCGGCAGCTCGACGTAGAGCACCGAGCCCTCGTGCTGCGCGACGGTCGCCGTGAAGCCCTCGATGAGGAAGTTGGCGGCGTCACCGACAGCCTTGCGGTCGATGTGCAGCTGGTCGTAGGTCTCCATGTCCATGAACACGAAGTACTCGCCGTCCATGTAGGAGAACTGCATGTCGCGGCGGTCGATGGTGGCGGTCTCGACCTTCACGCCGGCGTTGAAGGTCTTGTCGACCACCTTGCCGGAGAGCACGTTCTTCAGCTTCGTACGGACGAAGGCGGGGCCCTTGCCGGGCTTGACGTGCTGGAACTCGACGACGGACCAGAGCTGGCCGCCTTCGAGCTTGAGCACCATGCCGTTCTTGAGGTCGTTCGTGGATGCCACGGTTGCGGAATCTCCTGGACTGCGACTGGTGGAACCAGAAAGTGCGATGCGCCGGCTAGAGCGCGAGCAGCTCTTTGGTCGTGATGGTGAGTAGCTCGGGTCCGCCGTCCGCCTCGGGGCGGACGACGAGCGTGTCATCGATCCGGACGCCGCCCCGCCCCGGGAGGTGTACTCCCGGATCTACGGTGACCGGCACGCAAGCGTCCAGTTTACCCATGGCCGAGGGCGCCAGCCGAGGGTCCTCGTCGTTTTCGAGTCCCACGCCGTGTCCCATGCGTGGTCCGAGCCGTTCGCCGTGGCCTGCCGCTTCGAGCACCACGCGGGCCGCGCGGTCCACATCGCGGTAGGACCGGCCGGGGGCGAGCGCCTCGCGGCCCGCCCGCTGGGCGGCGAACACCTGCTCGTACAGCTCGATCTGCCAGTCCGCCGGTGAGGTGCCGATCACGAACGTCCGCGCGATCTCGCTGCGGTATCCACGATAGTCGGCGCCCAGGCAGACGCTCAGGAAGTCGCCCTCCTCGACCCGCCGGTCGCTCGGCACGTGCCCGGCGCGTCCCGAGTTCGGTCCGGTGCCCACGGAGGTGGGGAAGGCGGGGCCGGCCGCGCCGTGATCGACCAGCCGGCGCTCCAGTTCCAGCGCCAGATGGCGTTCGGTGCGGCCGACCAGTATCGATTCGAGCAGCTCGCCCAGGGCCTGGTCGGCGATCTCGGCGGAGATCCGCAGCCAGGAGATCTCCTCGTCGTCCTTGACGACCCGCTGCTGTTCGACGGCCGTCCCGAGGTCGTGCAGCCGCATCCGGGGCGCGACGGAGCGCACGGCGCGGTGCCGGGCGACGGTCAGATGGTGTTCCTCGACCGCGATCGACCCGGCACCGGCGGCCACCGCCCGTTCGGCGGCGGCCACGGCCGGATCGCCCTCGGCGTGCGGCAGGACCATGACCCGCAGGTCGTCGGCGGGCCGGTCGAGCGCGGCGTCGGCGAACGGATCGCTGACACAGACCAGCAGGTCCTCCTTCGGCCCGACGAGCAGCACGGAGCCGGCGGGTGCGCCGCCCGCCAGGTACCGCGCATTGGCCTCGCCGCAGACCAGGGCCGCCTCGCTGCCGTTCGCCTCGCATCGCTCGCGCAGCTGCGCGCGACGGGCCGCGTACACCTCGGACATGGTTCCGAGCGTACGTTCGGCGGACGGAACCGGCTGTTCCAGCGCGTCCGACCGGGCGGCCGCTACCAGCCGGCCGGAGCGGGGGCCGCGGCGGCCAGCGCGCGGGTGACGGCCTGGTCGATCAGCCCGGCCGTGGTGGCGACGTCGAGCTGGGAGTTGTCGATGATCGGCAGCCCCGAGCCGTACCAGCCGGCCATGCGGCCGTGGATGCGGGCGACCTCCTCGTCGCCGAGCCGGCGGTTCCCGGTGCGCTCGGCGTTGCGTTCCAGGACGACCTCCAGGCCGGGCAGCAGCACCACCGGCAGCAGCCCGGGGCCGACGTGCCGCTTCCAGCCGCCGAGCCCGACCACGGGCCGGTCGGGGAAGACGGCGTCGTCGATGATGCAGGAGATGCCGTTGGCGAGGAAGTTGCGGGCGGCGAAGCCGCAGGTGCGGCGCGCGAGCCGGTACTGCGCCTCGGAATGGTCGTTCCACCCGGACCGCGGGTCGGCGAAGCCGGACCGCACCCACTCGCGGACGTCGTCGAGGCTGACGTGCGCGGTGGGCACGGCCCGGTGGTCGGCCCAGTACCGGGCGGCACTGGTCTTGCCGGCCCCGGCCGGGCCGATGAGCAGCACCGCGACGGCGGCGGTCTGCGCGGCGACGCCCCCCGGCGGGGGCACGGGGGGCATCGGGGGATGAGCGGGCGGCAGCTGCGGGCCCCCTGGGTGCTGCATCCGGTGGTACTCCGTCTCCTCGAATGCGTCTGACGGGCCGTGAGCGGCCCGTCGGGGAGGGTACCGGAGGGTAGCCGCCCCCACGCAGGGGGAACGGCGGGCTCAGCCCGCCAGTTCCTCGGCCAGCGCCCGCAGGGCCAGCCGGTACGAGCCGATCCCGAACCCGGCGACGGTTCCGCTGGCGACCGCCGCGATGACGGAGGTGTGCCGGAACTCCTCTCGCGCGTAGGGGTTGGAGATGTGCACCTCGATCAGCGGCGCGGTCCGCTGGGCGGCGGCGTCGCGCATCGCGTACGAGTAGTGCGTGAAGGCGCCGGGGTTGATGACGACGGGGAGCTTGCCGTCGGCGGCCTCGTGCAGCCAGCGGATCAGCTCGCCCTCGTCGTTGGTCTCCCGCACCTCGACGGCGAAGCCGAGCTCCTCCCCCAGCCGGGCGCACTCGGCGACGAGCCCCTGGTAGGAGGTCGAGCCGTAGACGTCCGGCTCGCGGGAACCGAGCCGCCCGAGGTTGGGCCCGTTCAGGACGAGGACCTTCTGCCCGGCGCTCATCCGGCCGCTCATGCCGCGATCTCCGCGTGTGCGGCCAGCAGCAACGCCGGGTCCGGGCCCTCCATGACGGTCGGCTTGGCGAGGCCGTCGAGGACGATGAAGCGCAGCCGGTCGCCGCGGGTCTTCTTGTCGACCTTCATGGTCTCCAGCAGCTTGGGCCACTGGTCGCCGCGGTAGGTGACGGGCAGGCCCACGGAGGTGAGGATCGCGCGGTGCCGGTCGGCGGTGGCGTCGTCGAGCCGGCCGGCGATCCGGCCGAGCTCGGCGGCGAAGACCATGCCGACGGCGACGGCCGCGCCGTGCCGCCAGTTGTAGCGCTCGTTCTTCTCGATCGCGTGGGCGAGGGTGTGCCCGTAGTTGAGGATCTCGCGCAGGCCCGATTCCTTGAGGTCGGAGGAGACGACCTCGGCCTTGACCCGGATCGCGCGCTCGATCAGCTCGGCGGTGTGCGGCCCCTCGGGGCTGCGCCGCCGGTAGAGCTCCTCGTACGCGTCGTCCTGACCGGCGCGCATGCGCTCGACCAACTCGATGTCGGAGGGCGGGAGATCTACGTCCGCCTCC
>NZ_JBFAPH010000076.1:0-20960 GCF_040675635.1 Streptomyces sp. NPDC049577 | reverse complement strand
TCTTCCTCGCGCGTTCGGGGTCGGGTAGCGCATTCTGCCCATCGATTCGCGGCCGGGGGTCGGCAAGGGTTGGAGAATACTCAAGAAATCATCGATCACGCCCTCCCCGTACTCCGCCATGAAGGCAACGTAATCCTGCGGAAACCCCACCTGCCACAGGCGCTCGGACTGCTCCCAGTCAACTTGGTCCCCCGCACCATCGTGCGTAGGCATGACGGCACGCAGACCCTCAAGTGTGTCCCTTCCAGACCCTGCTTGAACTCCAGAACTCATTTCACACTCTCTGTCTGCTTACAACTACTAACACAATGAGGTGTCGAGCACCGCACCTACAGGAATCCCGGTTCACCGTCAGCGACGAACCGGGTCAGGGATCGCTCCAGCAGTTCCAGGAACTGCCATAAGTCATCAGCCACCCGGTCGAGCTCGGGTTCGTCCAGCGACGCCGTCCGCGTTCGGTAGACCGCCCCATCAGGGCGGACAACATAGAACAGGCCACCGCCGTTCGAGCCGATGGCCAGACCACCGGCCTTCTGGTGCGCGCCGACATCCACAGCGCCGTATTCCTCGAGCCGTAGCAGGACGTCACCCGCGGACTCGACGAAGTAGCCGTTGCCGACGTCTGCCCAGATGACCTCGCCGACGCTGTCATAGAAGGTGACCAGGCCAGCAGGGACGGGGCCCACTTGGGCAAGCATGCGAGCCGCAGCCTGATCGTCATGGTTGGCCGGCCGGACCTCATTGGTGCCCGGGGGAAAGCCGTACCGGCGCTCGAACTCGTCCGTCATCGCCTTCAGGGCCTCCGAAACCCTGCTCATCCACGAGGCCAGCCACGCGGGCGAAAGCGAACGGTCATTCATGAGGCCGGATCATGGCATGAGCCACTGACATCCCCGGGGCGACCAACAGTCTCCACCTGGTTCGGGGGCGTCCCCCGCTACCCGACCGAAGCGGGCACAGGATGTCGGGTGCGGCAAGGTGTCTCCTTCGTAGCGTGACGGGCGTCAAGGAAACGGAAGGAGAGCCCGGGTGCTCGAACATCTCAACAGGGCCCTGGACCACATCGAGGAGCATCTCGACCGCCCCCTCGCAGTGGACGACCTCGCCCGGATCGCGATGACGTCGGAGTACCACTTCCGGCGGCTGTTCTCGGCATTGGCGGGCGTCCCGCTGTCCGAGTACATCCGCCGCCGGCGGCTCACGGTCGCCGGGGCGGACGTTCTGGCAGGGCGGCACACCCTGCTCGACATCGCCGTCCGCTACGGCTACGGCTCGGCCGAGGCCTTCGCCCGCGCTTTCCGCGCGGTGCACGGCATCGGCCCGGGGGAAGCCCGGCGCACCGGCGCGGCGCTGCAGTCGCAGCCCCGGATGTCCTTCCGCCTCATCGTCGAAGGGAGCAGCAGCATGCGATACCGGATTGTGGAGAGGGACGAGTTCCGGGTGGTCGGCGCCAAGGCACGCCTGCCGCTCATACACCAGGGGTTGAACCCGTCGATGGTCGAGTTCATGCGCGGCATCGACCAGGACACACGGCGGCGGCTGGAGGAACTGGCCGCCGGCTCGGAGCAGGAGCCCCGCGGCCTGGTCAACGTCTGCGACGACCTGGACCCGAGCCGTGCCGAGGGTACGGAGTTCGACTACTACCACGGTGCGGTGCTCGGTCCGGAGGACACACGGGACACCACGGGTCTGGACGTCCTGAGCGTTCCGGCCGGCACCTGGGCGGTGTTCGAGAGTTCGGGCCGCTTCCCGGAGGCGCTGCAGTTCATGTGGCGCGACGTCTTCACCCAGTGGTTCCCCTCCAACCCGTACGCCAGCCGGCCGGGCCCGGAGATCCTCCGGGTCCGCCCCTCGGAGGACGGCACGGACGCGGAGGCCGAGCTCTGGATACCGGTGGAGCGGACCACGGCGGGCTGACGCCCGGAACGCCGGGACGCGCTCAGCGGACCGCCACGGCCCGCGCGAGCGCGTCCCGGTGCTCGCGTGTCCAGGCGGCACCCTGCTGGTCGGGCGGCAGCGCCGCAAGCCCGGCGGAGAAGTGATCGGCGGCTTCGTCGTAGCGCCCCAGGGCGAGGGTGCACAGGCCCATGTTCAACCGGTTGAACCCGGGCGTCAGCCAGTAGGCCGTTTCCGGGGGTGGGACGGCCGCCGCCGTGTCGGCGAGGCGCTCGGCGTCGTCCACCATGCGCAGGGCACGGTCGGTCTCGCCCAGCGCCGCCAGTCCGGCGGCCGACTGGAGCATGTCGCCGAGCCGCTGTGCCGGGTGCGCCCCGGGCGTGTGGGCGGCGGCGGAATACCATCTGGCGACGCCTTGCTGCCGTCCCTGTCGGCGCGCGAGGTAGCCGCGGAAGTTCAGCGCCTGGGCGGCGAGGGTGCCGTCCCCGATCTCGTCGGCCAGTTCCAGCGCCTGCGTCAGCAGCGACACCGCTTCGTCATCGCGGCGCACCTGGGCGAGCATCCAACCGGCGAACTGCGCGTACTCCGACGCCACCGCGACGAGCCGGTCCCTGTGCACCCCTCTGGCTCCCTTGAGCATGCGCGTGACGTCATTCACCTGCGTGAGCGTCGCCGGGATGACCGACTCAGGGTCGAGAGCGTCGTCCAGGCGCCGGTAGGCGGAAAGCACACGAGCCAGGGCATCCACGGTCCCGGCATCGACACGGGACGGTCGCTCCGCGCTGCGGATGACCCGGGAGTGCTCATCGTCGTCCAGCAGCACGGCGGACAGGGCTCCCCCGGCGCCGACCAACCCGTCCAAGGCGTCCGCCAACTTCGCGGAAGGGGCCTGCTTTCCGTTCAGTACGCGCGAAAGGTACGACAGGTCGTAGTGAATGGCGCGGGCCGCCGCGCGCATCGAATATCCGCTGTCCTGCAAGGCCCGACGGGCGAGATCGGCGAAGTCACTCACGGTGAACCCCTAGGCATTGACCGGTTCCTCCAGTTTAGTCAATGCCGGTCAACTCCCGTGTGAGCACGGCGACATACGAGCATGCCGTGAGACATGAACCCCCGCGACCGCGCGAACGGTCCGGGGGCGTGGCCAACGCTGCAGAGGAGCGTCAACGTGCTGGACGATATCCCCCGGCGGTTCCGTCGGGTAGACGCAGGCCCGGAGGTCGGAGCCCTGGTGGTTGATGTGCGGCGGGATCGCGTCGGCGAGGTGATGAGCACGGCCGACGGCCGGCTGTGGCTCCGGGCGCCCGTAGGCGGGCGCGAGTGGGAGGCGCTGCCCTGCGACGTCCAGCCCGCGACCGCGAACGACCAGCTGCGTGTCAAGGTCGCCGACGCGAACCACCGCAGCGGGCGGAGGTGGACGCGGTGACACACGACCGGACCGTCGATACGGCGACCATCGCCCCTGCACGGCCACGGTGCGAGGAATGCCAGGAGATCAAACTCCGCCGCACCCACGCCCTGCAGGCCGGCGACCTGCGGCGCGCCGAGCTGCTGACGGCGGCCATGGGCGTCCACCTGCGACAGGCGCACGCCTGATCAGTGTCGCAGCGTGCGCGCAGTCTGGGCGGTGCTCACAGTCACCTCAATGCTATGGCCGTTCCGGCATACCGGAGCGGCTATCGCGGATCACGGGGCCGCCCCCTCCCGCATCTGAAGGAATCCGTGTTCGCCGTTGACGACGAGCCGTGTCAGGGATCGCTCCATCACCTGTGAACTCGACGAAGTAGCCGTTGGCGACGTCCGCCCAGGTGACCTCGCCGATGTTGTCTTAGAAGGTGACCAGGTCAGCAGTGATGAGACTTGCTTGGGCAAGCGTGCGAGCCGCAGCCTGATCGTCATGGTTGGTCTGCCGGACTTCGTTGGCCCCCGGGGGAAAGCCGTGCTGGCGCTCGAACTCGCCTGTCATCGCTATCAGGACTGCTGAGACCCTGCTCGCCCACAAGGCCGGCCACGCGGGCGAAAGCGAACGGTCTGAGGCTGGATCATGGCAAGAGCCTCGGACATCCCCGGGGTGACCAACAGCGCCCATCTGCGGTCGGCGCACGCCTGGTCCGCCCCCCCAGTCGCCGCCCGACCGAAGCGGGCACAGGATGTCGAGTGCGGCACCATGCCCGGAAATTCTGAGCGTGCAGGCCTCTCCGGACGGTGCAGAGGCGAGGCCGAGCTCTGGACACCGGTGGAGCGGACGACGACGGGGGTGAGCAGGTTGGAAGGCATACGACAGCCCGCTCCGACGTATCGGGGCGGGCTGTCATTACTTTCCCTACTTAGCCGAGCAACAAATGCCCGGCATACCGCCATAGCTACTTGGAGAGAAAGCTTCGAGGGTCGACGGCATAGGAGATGACATCAGCGAAGCCGGGGAAGAGGATGCTTGACCCGTCACCCACCCACCAAAATCGCTCCTTCAACGCTCCCCCCGTGTCCATCATAAATATACCGTTGGTCTCGTATTCGTCCACGGAGACGGGAACCAGTTTGGTGTCAGGGGGCAGCCCCTCGTCCTCGAGTGTACCCATGTCCTGGATCATCTCTAGAAACGACAGAGCACGCACCAAATCTGGACTGTCAGGCCAATCCCTACAGCCAAGGATAGGCATTTCCTGGTGAAAGCTTTCCACGCCGTCACTCACCAAGAGAAATTCCCGGTACCCGACTTCTAGAGGCTGGCCGATCACACCCTCCAGGTCAGCCAGCTGCGACAAGGTAGCGGGTGGACGGAGATTCAGTGGACTCCATAGACCCGGCTCCTCCACGCTCTCCCCATCACGCTTCTCCACAAGTAGCGCGATCAGATCCCGCATCTTCAACGCACCTCCATCGAAATCGAAGCCAGCGAAAATCGAGCCATCACGGCTGTCTACTGATCTGACAGATCCCATACGAGCCCGCAGAGACCGAGCCGGACTCATACTCCGTGGTGTAGGTACCGGGATTCCCTCTCACGCCGGCATAGTAGAACCCAGTCGGCTTATATCCCACCGGGTACTTGTTGGCGTACGAACCAACCGTGCGGTTTACACCAGCATCCTGCTGGTGCCAGCAATACGGCTTCTCTTTCCCGGACCACGTCGTGTCAGGAAGATGCCCAGCAACCTTCCCCTTGTACTCATATGGAGTTCCCTTAACTTCCTTGTTCTTGTGCTGATACAGATACTTGCCGGCTACCGACTTGAGCGTCTCATCACCGACCATCTCACTAGCCGGCGACACCCGCCCCTTCGGGGACCAGTAGTAGGGAATCGCGTTGATAGCCGCAATATGGTCCTTCAGCTCTTCGATCTGAGCAGCGGTGGCTCCACTAGGGGCGCGGAAACACACAGGTCCTGACATCCCCTTCGAAGCCGTGTTCAGCTCAAGGAGCTTCGTGCAGTCCACGTCATCGTCGTCACGATCGGCGTTCCCGCTGCCCCCGCGAGAGGGGTCTGCACCCTGCGTCGGATGGGTGCTGGGCTCCTCCACCTGATCCGGCTGGTGCGAGTCACTGCTGAACAGGTCGAGGATACGAGCAGCGGTGACGATCACGTTGACAACGTCACTGGGCTTCCAGCCCCCGTTCGGCTCCCAGTCCGGCTTCAGTGGCGGGCGATCCGGCGCAGGGCGCGGGTTCTTGCCGTTGTTGGGGTTCTGGTCGATCGGCGGCGGCGGGGGACGGAGCGGGAGGCGCCTCGCCAGCGCTCGGCCAACGCCGCGACTGCCGCTCCCGGCGCGGGGACCACCCCACGTGCGGCCGCCACCGTAGCAGTTGTAGGAGCAGCCGCCACCGCCGCCATCACCTCCGCCGTCGCCGTCATACTCCCAGTCGTAGTCGTAGTCGTAGTCGGACGAGGTGTCGTCCGCCGCCAGGCGAGCCCAGTGGTCGGCCTGCGCTTGGATACCGGATTGGGCACTCGAAGTGAGGTCGCTGAAGCTCCAGTCCCAGTCGTAAGAACTGCTGCTCGAACCGGAACTGCTGTGGCTGTACTCCCACCACGCTGCACCGGCGCCGATGCCAGCAATGGTCCACGCCGTGGCGTAGCCGATCGCATCCACAGCTGCCGCAGCACAGAGAACAATGACCGGCCCAACGCAGTGCCCACTGGTATCCGTCCCGTTCAGCGGGGACGCATTCCCGTACACGTACCGGTTCGCCTGAGCTGCCGGCGACGGATCCAACTGCCAAGTGTCACGTGACGCGAAGCGCCCCGCCCCCGGCTGGTACCAGCGCGCGGCCATGTTGACATCGCCGCTCGACGGATCGGTCCAGCCGGACTGGTAACCGAGCGACGAACGCGAGCCTGCCTTGGCACGTACCGATCCGAAGGGGTCGTAGGCCGTGGAGCCCAGAACCTTCGTACCGTCGGTCGACAGCCCCGCCACCACGTCCGTGTGCTGGTCGGTCATCGACCGCTGCGCGAGCGTGCCGTCCGTGCTGCCGAGCAGGGCACCACCGGGGGTCCGGCTGTACGTGCTCGAACCGTCCGAGACCAGGTTGTTGGAGCCACCGTCGTAGGTGAAGACAGCGTCGCCACGTCGGCTCACCCGGTCGAGCGAGTCGTAGGTGAACGTCGCGTCCCCGTCGGCGATCCGGCGCTCGAAGGCGTCGTGCGTCAGGGTGCGCTTTCCGTTGCCGGTGTCGACCGAGGACAGCGTGCCGCGCGGCGTGTAGCCGTAGCGGGTGGTGCCGTCCGTCAACTGACGGTTCGCCTCGTCGAAGGTGGCGCTGGTGTCACCAGCCTTGACTCGGTTACCGGCGTCGTCCCACGCGTACGTCGTGGTCTTGCCATCGCTCGTCCACGAGGTCAGGCGCCCGGACTTGTCGTAGGCGTACGTCTCCTTCCCCGCACCGGCCACACCGGCGGTGGTCTTCACCGTCAGGTGATTGTCGAGGTCGTAGTCATATGCGGTCGACGTGACCTGCGTGGTGCCGTCCGTGCCCATGACCTTGGAACCGGTAAGTCGGCCGAGCTGGTCGTAGGCGTAGTCGCGCTTGCCTCCGTTCTGCCAGTCGCCAGAGCTGCTCGTCTTCGTCGCGTACTGCTCCAACAGGACACGGCCGGCAGCGTCGTAGGACGTGCTGGTCAGACCGCCGGTGACCGCGTCCACCGTGAGGTTCACCCGGCCCGCGGCGTCATAGCCGTACGTCGTGGTGCCGGACTTGTCCGTCCGGGACGTCATGGCTCCGTCGGCGTCGTAGGTGTAGGTGGACTTGCCTCCCGGACCGTCGGTGCTCAGGAGCTCGCCACGGTCGTTGTAGGTGTAGGTGTTGGGGCTGAGTACGTCACCCGAACCGGCCTTGGTGAGGTGACCCGCCAGGTCGTACCCGAGGGTCCGGTCGAGAGTCTGGGCCTCGGCGCCGGTGCCGGTCTCCTTGACGAGTCGGCCGTAGATGTCGAAGGTGCTGTGTCGCTCGACACCACCGGGCATCAGCTCGGCGACGTTCTGACCCGCCGCGTCGTAGATCTTGGTCCACGTGCGGTCGGCGGGCTTGGGCTGCGCGCCCGTCGCAGGCTCGATCGTGGACTCGGGCAGGCCCCACGGCGTGAACGTGAAGGTCATGGTGTTGCCACGGCCGTCCGTCATGCGCGTGCGGTTGCCCATCGCGTCGTAGCCGAAGGCGGTGGTGATGGACTTGCCGTCCGCCACCGGCTCGGTCTGCTGCGTCATCCGGCCCAGGGCGTCGTACGCGAAGGTGGTCTTCGCGCCGGTCGCCGAAGTGACGGACGTGCGGTGGCCCTCCGTGTCGTACTCGGCGCTTGTCGACCGCAGGACGGAGGTACCGGTGCCGTAGTCGGCGGTGCCGACGACGTTGCCGAAGCCGTCGTAGCGCGTCGTGCTCTTGCGGCCCGTGGCGTCGACGGACTCGACCTGGCGCCCGAGGGCGTCGTAGGCGAATTTCGCCGTGCCCCCACCCGGCAGGGTGGTGGTCAGCACCTCACCGGCGACGTCGTACGTCGCCGTCGTGACCCGGCCCGCCGGGCTGGTGGACGAGGTCTGGTGACCCGCGTCGTCCCAGGCATAGCGCGCGGTGAAGTTCTGCAGCGTCGGGTAACGGTCGACAGTGGTCGAGGTCAGCTGCCGTCCGAGCTCGTCGTACGTGGCTTCGGTCCGCGCACCGGTGGGACCGGTGGCGGAGAGCTGCAGACCCGTGGGCGTCCAGGTGAATCGATTCGCCTTGTCCTCCAGCGTCGACTGCTGGAGGGTGCCAGTGCCGTCGTTGCCGTTCAGCAGGTCGGTCGCCGGAAGCGACTGCCGGATGAGATGCCCCAGCTGGTCGTAGGTGTACGAGACGGTCCGGCCCAGCGGGTCGGTGGTCGCCGTCCTACGGCCCACGGCGTCGTAGGAGACCCGGGAAACAGCGGTGATCTTCTGTCCGCCCGGCGGGGTGTAGTCGGGCAGGGTGACAGCGGTGGGCCGGCCGAGCTTGTCGACCACCGCGCGGGTCACCGACCCGTCCGCGGCACGGGACTCGGTCGCCTCGCCGAAGGTGTTGTACCCCCTGAGAGCGGTCGGTTTGACGGCCTCAGGCTGCTGGCCCGGCTTCTCGGCCTGGACCTGCGGAGCGGTCTGTTCCACGAGTCGGCCGAGGGCGTCGTAGCGGTTGGTGGTGGTGAACGCCGCGGCGTCGGCTCCGGCCTCGGTGCCGCGCGGGCTCACCGCCGTGACGGCCAGGCCGCGCTGGTCGTACGTGAACTTCGCCGTACGCGTGCGGTCACCATCGACAACGGACTCGGTGAGCTTGTTGCCTGCCTTGTCGTAAGTGAAGCGCTGAGCACTCAGCGCGGTCTTCTGCTCGAGCGGTCGGTCGGCATCGTCGTAGGTGAACTCGGTCCAGCGGTTGAGACCGTTGGGGTCGAGCACGCTCCGCTTGACGCGACCAGTGGCGTCCACCTCGTTGACGACGGTGGGCGTGCCGCCGGTGCCGGTCTGCTGGACGAGGTTGCCCGCACCGTCATAGGCATCGGTTTCGAGCACGACGTCGTGCTTGCTGCCGTCCGCCTGGGTGACACGCTTGGCGGTCTTCGAAGCGAGCTTGTCGTCGTCGTAGTAGGTGTAGGCGGTGGTGGCGCCCATCGCGTCGGTCGACGAGGCCAGGCGGCCCGCCGGGTCGTACGCGTTGGAGACCACGACCAGGTCCTTGGCCTCCCCGGAGGGGTCGCCCTTCCAACCCTTCAGAACCGTCTCCGCAGGGCGGCCTGCGGCCGTGTAGCGGAACTCGTAGGTCGTCCCGAGGGGGTCGGTCGTGCGGGACTTGCGGCCGAAGGCGTCGTAGGAGACGACGGTCTCGTTGCCTTCCGCGTCGGTCGTCTTGTCCTCGAGACCGTGCTCGTCGTAGTGGTGGGTGACGGTGCGCTTGGTGTCACCGCCTGTCGTGTCCTCGACGGACTCAGTGAGCAGCTTGCCGTCGGGATCGAAATCCCGCGTCGTTCTGGCCGTGTGCACGGCGCCGGTGATCTCGTTCTTCACCGCGGCGCCGGTCTCGGAGACGATCCGGGACATGGCGTCGTAGGCGAAGGTCGTGGTCACACCGTTCGGCTGGCTGTCGGCGACCTGGGTCTCGGACACCTTGCGGCCGATGCCGTCGTACGTGTAGCGGGTCACGAGCCCGGACGGGGCCGTGGCCTGTGCCAGGTCGCCCTGTGCGGTGTAGGCGTACTCCGTGAAGGCGCCGCCGGGTGCAGTGGTACTGCGGACCAGTCCGGCCGGCATCGTCCCGCCGCCAACCGCCGACTCCTGACCGGTGGTGTAGGTGGTGACGGACTTCCGTCCGTCGGGCAGCACCGTCGTGTCCGGGAGGCCGAGCGTCGTGTACGTCATCGACGCGCGGTAGCGGTCGTCGCGAGCGCTCGTGGAGCGGGCGTCGCGTGTCGCGGTCGGCTTGTCGTTGCGCGGGTCGAGCGGATCGCTGCTGTTGAGGTAGTAGTCCGTGAACGACGTCCAGCAGGAGTTGGCGTCACGGCAGGTGGTCCTGGAGACCGTGTTACCGCGAGCGTCGTGTCCCGTGACCGCGATGTGTCCGTTGGGGTCGGTGACCGTGTGCAGGAAACCACCGGTGTCGTACGCGTAGGTGGTAAGGCCACCCTCCGCGTCCGTGGACGTCACCGGGCGCTGGCTGCGCAAGGCGTCGTAGGTGGTGGTGCTGGTCCTGCCGGCCGGGTCGGTGACACTGATGGCCGAGGTGAGCGAGGACATCCCGGAGTAGCGCATGGCCCGGTAGTGCTCGGCCACCTGCTCCTCGGTGAGCTCCTTGGGGTAGAAGGCCGCCTCGTCGAGGTCACCGGTGTAGTAACGGGTACCGGGCTTCTGTCCGTCCCAGCCCTCGCTGGAGTAACCGCCACCCAGATAGGTATGGGCCATGGTCTCCGGCTTGGACGGCTCGTTCAGGCTGCCGACCTTCGTCCCGTCGAGGTAGAGGGACTGGCTGCTCGCGCCACCGGTGATGACGACGTGGTGCCACTGGCTGTCGGTGACCGTCGTGCCCGAGATGATCGGCTTCCATGAGCCGCTGTGCCACAGTTGGCCACGCAGCTTGCCATCGGCGTCGATGAGCAGGCTCGGGTTCCAGTCGGTCGGCACCTTGCCCAGCTCGGCGTTCTGCAGTCCGAGCAGGACGGCGTTCGCCTTGCCTGTGCGGAACCACAGTTCGGCCGACATCGCAGGGGTGTTGCCCATGATGCCGTAGGGCAGCTCGACCGAGCCGTCCCCGTTCAGGGTCACCGCACCGTTGTCACCAGGTCCGAAGGCACCGGTCGCGCCGAGCTTGGCCTTGTTGTAGGTGCCGTCACCGGGGTAGACGGCGGTCTTGCTGTGCGCCTTGTCGCCGCTGGTCTCGTCCAAGCGCCAGTAGCCGGACGGCGCGTCCGCCGTGATCGTGCCCCGGTAGTGGGCGCCATCACCGGAGACGAGGCCGGTGCGCGAGCGGTAGTGCTCGGCAACCGTGCTCTCCGTCAGCTCCTTCGTGTAGAAGGTGACCTCGTCCAGCTGACCGGTGAGATAGCGGGTGCCGGCACTCTGACCGTCCCAGCCCTCACTGGAGTAGCCGGCGCCGAGGTAGGCGTGGTCCAGCGTCTCCGGCTTTGCGGCACCGGCCAGTGAGCCGGCCTTGGCACCGTCGAGGTAGAGCGCCTGTCCGGTGGTACCGCCGGTGAGGACCGCGTGATGCCACTCGTTGTCGGTGACCTTCTTGCCCGAGATGATCGGCTGCCACGAGCTGCCGTGCCACAGCTGACCCCGCAGCTTGCCGTCCGAGTCGACCAGCAGGCTCGGGTTCCAGTCGGTCGGCACCTTGCCCAGCTCCGCGTTCTGCAGACCGAGCAGGACACCCTGCTTACCCGTGCGGAACCACAGCTCGAAGGAGAGCGCGTTGGCACCCTTCAACGGGTCGGTGGGCACCTCGACTGCTCCGGCAGAGCCGTCGAGCGTCGCGGAACCGTCGTCGCCGTCGGAGAAGGCACCGACCGCGCCGAGCGTCACGCCCTCGCGGTAAGCACCATCAGCACCGCCGGCGATCTCGTTGGCCGCGGTGGAGCCGCTGCGGTCACCCAGCCGCCAGTATTCGACTGGCCCGGAGGTGCGGACGGTGTCGGCGTACGCCGTCGAACCGGCGGAGTAGACCGGTGCCGAGACCTTCCACGTACCGCCCTTGTCGTCCGTGGTTTCGGCCAGTCGGCCGGTACCGGAGTCGTAGGCGACCTGGGCGTGGACCCGCCCTGACGGAAGGGTGACCTTGGTCAGACGGCCGGACGCACCCCGGGCGCGGTAGTGCTCGGCGATGGTGGTGGCGTCGAGAGACTGGTGATAGACGGCCACCTCGTCCATCAGACCGGTGAAGCGGCGCACGCCGGAGGGCAGGCCGTCCCAGCCGACACTGCTGTAACCGGCACCCAGGTAAGTGAACGACTGCTTGCGGTGGTCGATGGGGCCGGTGAGCGTGCCGACCAGTGCACCGTCGAGGTAGAGCGACTGGGTTGTACCGGCCGCTGTCAGCGCGGCGTGGTGCCAGGCATCGTCGGTGACGGTACCCGTGCTGACGATGGGCTGAACCTTTCCGGTCCAGTACTGTCCGACCAGCTTGCCGTTCTTGTCGACCGACAGGGCGGGAGTCCAGTCGTTGGGTGCGCCGTCGGTCAGACGGGCGTCCTGGAACCCGACCAGAACGCCGGGCTTGGTGGTCTTGAACCACAGCTCGGTCGTCAGGAAGGTCGAGGTCCGGAGGGTGTCCTCGGGCAACTCGACGTAGGAGTTGGTGCCGTCGAACGTGGCCGCCTTGTCGCTCGTGCCCGCCACGGCTCCGGCCGAACCCAGCTTCACATCCCGGTACAGGGCCTGGTTCAGTCCGGTGCGGGAAGGAGCGTCGCTTGCGGCGATCGAGCCCTGGGCCTCACCAAGCCTCCAGTAGGAGACCGGATTCTGATCGAGCACCATGCTCCGATAGAGCGAGCCGTCGCCGTACTCGTACACCGTGCACTTGTCGCTGGTGCCCGGAGGGCAGACCTTGGTGAGACGGTCAGCGGTGTAGGTGTAGGTCCACGTCAGGCGGTCGGCGCCGGTGCCGTTGCCCTTAGCTGTCGCGGTGGCGACCTTGTCGCCGTTCCAAGCGAACACGAGTGAGCGACCGGACAGCGCGTCCCGGGCCTCGGTGAGCTTGCCGTCGGTGTACGTCAGCCGCTGCTCGCGCCCGGCACCATCGGTGATCTTCGTCAGTCGTCCGGTGGAGTCGAACGCGTACGTGGTGGCCGACTTGTCTCTGAGGACCCATCCGCCACCACTCGCCGACGTCAAAGTGGTCGGGCTGCCCGAGGGCGCCGCGTAGGTGCCGTCCGTGTTCAGACCGAAGCGAATCCGGCTGCCTCCGGCAGTCGTGACCACGACATTGCCAGTGTTCTCCGCGACGGCCCGCATGTCCCAGCGAGTGGACCAGCCACTGCCGAAGACGTTGTCGGTGCGCGGATCGAGCGAGTTGTACGAGCGGATCACCGACAGCTCCGGCCCCACGGTGGGTATGGAGGCGTCGGTGGCAGCCGTGGCGTAGTTTCCGGACCGGCTACCGAACTCGTGGCCGCTGTCCCCACCGAGGTGTCCGGTCACAGCGGGCTGCGGTACCTGCGTGGTGAAGTAGGCGGGACCGGGACGGTTGGAGGTGTCCTTGCCGTCGTACGTATAGGCGTACCAGGCGTAGCTCTTGCTCCAGGACAGCCAGCCGCTGGGGACGGCCCACTGCTGGGCGGTGCCCCGCGGACCGCTGCGGCAGTTCTTGCGGGCGTCCTTGCCCTCGACCTCGCAGACCTCGAACGAGTACTGCAGGCTGCCGGACGGGGAGTGGTCCTCGTCCTTGCCGGCGGCCCACAGCGTGGGGGTCAGTGAGTTCAGCATCGCGCCGCTGGCCGGGGATTCCGCGGTGAGCTGCGGCGGAAGGTTCACCGCGGCGAACTTGATGGGCGCACCGGGAACACCTTCACTGGTGAACCGGGGGCCGTCGAGAACGTCCATGGTCCACACCAGGGTGTACATGGCGGGCTGCAGTGCGGCGATGTTCGCGTCAAGGGTGACGCTCTGCCCCGGTGCCACGTCCTGCGGCATGGGGGTCCATGCGACGTGCGAGGTGTCGTTGTACTCCTTGCCCGACTCGTCGTAGAGGTTGTAGCGCAGCTGGATCTTGCCACCCTTGGTCCAGGTGTCCTGGCCCTGGTTGGTGACGGTGACCTTCATGGAGCCCTGCGAGGTGGCCGTCACCGGCTTGGTGAAGTCGCCGACCTTGTACGTGGCCCCGTAGCGGGTCCAGGTGATGTCCAGGCTGGGCTTGCCGTTCGGGTAGTCGTCGGAGCCGAACTGCTTCCAGCTCTTGGTGTCCGTCTCCGAGGCCTTGACGGCCAGTCCGTAGTTTTTCTTCCGTCCATGGGTCCAGTCGCCGACAAGGTCACGACCGGCCGAGCCGAGGCCTATGGACTCCCATGCCGCGCCACAGGCCCAGGACTCCCTGTTCGGAGGGCGCCAGCCGTGCGCGAAGCTCTTGGACGCCAGGGACGATCCCGTGTCCGGGCCCGGGTAGCTCTTGGTCGAGGACTCGGACCAGTCGGACGTGATCGCGTGGACGGTCACGGGACGGGCGTCGCAGGAGTACGACCAGGTGTTGTACAGCGACAGCTTCGCGTCGAGCACCCAGGCGTTCTTCAGCGAACTCTCGACACCGTCGAAGCGCAGGAAGGACGCCGCCTTGTGGGTACCGCCGTCGTAGGTGCCCGCCTTGAGGACCGTGTCACTGGAGAAGTCCGTGTTGTAGGGGGCCTGTACGTAGGTGCCGGACGTGGCGTCCACACCCTTGACCGACGGGTCCACCTTCACCGGGAACACGCGGTCCGGTGCGTTCAGCCAGTCCTTGTCAAGGGTGACGACGAGGACCTGACGGCCATTGTCCGTCGCCAGGCTGTAGCGGACGCCTGAGGAGATCTCGCCCTGGTTGGCGTTCTCCGCGAGGTGCGAGTCCTCCATCCAGCCGGCCGGGATCCGGGCGCGCTGCTTACCGGACTTGTCGGTGAACGTCACCCCGCCCTGGTCGTCGAGGTTGGCGGTAAGTCCCTCGGCGCTGAGCAGGAAGCGCCACTCGGTGGGCGCGTCCTTGCTCTTGAGGACGAGGGTCTCCTTGACCGTGTCGTTGCTCGCTATGTACCGGAGATCAGCGGACGGCCGAGCGTCAGGGTAGGTGATGACGCTGCCGTCCACCACACCCGTCACATGCGAGGCGCCCTGAAGGCCGTAGCTCATCGCGACTCTGTCACCCAGGCCCATGCGGAGCACCGGGTCCGCGTCCGCCGTGGCGGAGAAGCGGATCGCGACGGCGGTGGAGCGGGTCTCCCACAGCGGAGCGGGCGACGAGCTCTTCTGATCCGACCGAGCCAGCGTGGAGTCAATCTGCTCCCACGTGCCGTCGGCGGCGCGATAGTTGACCGGCTCGTTGTAATGCCGGGTCGTGTAGGTCCCGTCCTCGTTGAGGAAGGTCCGCTGGCGCTCCTGACGCTCGGTGGGGAGCTCTTTGCTCTTCTGCTCGGAGAAGCCCTTCGGCTCGGGCAGCTCAGGAGCCTCGGCCGGCTCGGCCGGGCTCATCTTGGGTTCCTGCGGCCGGCCAGTCAGCTCACGCTGAGTCAGCTTGCGCTCGGGCGGCAACTGTCCCGGCGCCTCCAGGGCTGCTGACCGACCACCTTCCGCCTCGGCCTCGGTGACACCACCAGGCGTGCGGTGATCTCGGTCGGCTGCTGATCCCCATCGCTGATCGGGGGCGTCTGAAGCCCCGGGTGAACTTCGATTCCATTGATCGACTGCTAGCGCCACCTGTTCGGTGCCGCATAGCAAGGCCATGGCGAACGCCATGACCAAGGCTATATATCGCGTGAAACACACGACTTTCCCTCTTGAGTGAACAAAAATCGTCCATGTCTACTACTTAGACGATCTTCACTCAAACCCAAAAGGGATATTTCGCACCGTCAGGGTACGGAAGTTGTAGTTCCGTTACTGTTTCTGCGCCGTCACCGTGTCCATGAGCGCCACGGGGCAGCCCTTTACCGCCGGCCTGTACTCACACCATCGGCTGGCCGATCCCCAGCAGATTCCCCTCACTGTCCCGGAACCACGCGCCGCGCTCACCCCGCGCGCCCTTGCTCGGGTAGTTGCCCTCGATCTCGGCGATTCCGCCGCTCGTGCGGAAGCCCGGGACGTCGACCTCCTCGAACACCACGCCGCGCCCCCGCAGCTCGGCGACGACCCGCTCGATGTCCTCGACCTCCCAGGCCATCTGCGTGAACGTCCCCGGCGAGGCGCCCGTCGAGCGGAAGACCACGAAGTCCGCTCCCCCGCACCGGTAGAGCAGCCCGCCCGGTCGTTCGTCGACGGGTTCCAGGCCGAGCCGCTCCGCGTAGAAGCGCCGGGCCCGGTCGAGGTCCTGGGCCGGGAGGCGGGTCGCCACCCGGGCGCCGGCCAGAATGTCCATGCTGTCCGCGTCCATTTCTCCGCCGTGCAAGGGAAGCTGGATGATGGGTGGTATGACCGTCCCCGGCCATGAGCCGATACCACCGTCAGACGTCGCCCTCGACGATCTCTGCCAGCTCCTGGGGTACAGCACGGCCGGCCCCCCGGGCCCCGAGCTCGTCGCCCAGTGTCTCGCCCTCGTCGAGGAGCTGACGGTGGGCGACGAGACCCGGGACGCGCTCAGCCCGCCGGGCTCAGGCTCCGGCTCGGGCTTGCGCTTTTCCGCGCTGCGTTCGGCTTCCCGCCCTTCTGTGCCGCCGCCACCATCTGCCGCAGTTTCTCCGGCGTCAGCGGGTTGCTCATGTCCCCGTAGATGCTCTTGCCGTTCAGCAGGACCGTCGGGGTCGCGCGGTAGGAGGAGGAGCTGAAGGACTCCTGGGACTTCTTCACCCACGTGTTGTGGGTGCCCTCGTCGACGCACTTCTCGAACGACGGGGACTCCAGGCCGCCCACCTTGCCCGCCAGTTCCAGCAGGCGCGGCTTCTTGCCGTAGGCGTCGTCCGTCTCCGGGGGCTGGTTCTTGTAGAGCTCGTCGTGGTACGCGAGGAACTTGCCCGCGTCCTGGGCGCAGGCCGCCGCGTTGGCGGCGTTGAGGGAGCCGGTGCCGTGGAGGTTTTTGTCGATGAGGGTGACGATGTGGTACTCGGCCTTGAGCTGGCCCTTGTCCTGGAGGGCATGGACCGTGTCCCGGTAGCCGTTCTCGAACTGGGCGCAGGCCGGGCAGCGGAAGTCCTCGTAGACCGTGAGGGTGGCCTTCGCGGCGGGGTTGCCGACGGGGATGGCCAGGTCGTCCTTGCCGGTGGCGCCCTGGGGGGCGATCAGGGGGCCGGCGGCCTTCTGCTCGTCCTTCTTGCCGGACGTGGCGACCAGGGCCGCGACGCCGGCGCCCACGCCGAGGACGGCGAGCACCACGGCGCCGGCGATGAGGCTCCGCTTCCGCTTGGCGCGGGCCTCCTCCTTGCGGCGCTGTTCCTGCAGCCGCTCGCGGGCGCTGCGCTTTCCGTCGTTGTTCTTCTGGCTCACGTCCCCGTACAACGAAGTACAACGAACCGGGGGCACGCCCACGCGCGCCCCCGGTCCGCAGTTCCTTCCAAAGGGTTACGCGGGTTACGCGCGCTTGCGCACACCCTCCGCGAGCTCACCCGCGAGGGCCCGCACGGCGGCCAGGCCGCTGTCCGGGTCGGGGGCGTCCAGGAGGCGCTTGACGAAGGCGGAGCCGACGATGACACCGTCGGCGAACTGCGCGACCTCCGCAGCGTGGTCCGGGGTGGAGACGCCGAGGCCGACGCAGACCGGCAGGTCGGTCACCGCGCGGGTGCGCCGGACGAGTTCCTGGGCCTCGTTGCCGACGGACTCGCGGGTGCCGGTGACGCCCATGAGCGAGGCGGCGTAGACGAAGCCGCTGCCCGCCGCCGTGATCTTCGCGAGTCGTTCGTCGCGGCTGCTGGGGGCGACGACGAAGACGGTGGCGAGACCGTGCTGCTCGGCGGCCTTGCGCCAGATCTCGGACTCCTCGACCGGCAGGTCCGGCAGGATGCAGCCCGCTCCCCCGGCGGCGGCCAGGTCGGCGGCGAACCGCTCGACGCCGTAGCGGTCGACGGGGTTCCAGTACGTCATGCAGAGGATGGGCGCGCCCGTGGCGGTGTGCACCTCGCCGACCGTGCGGATCACGTCGGCGATCTTCACTCCGGCGCGCAGGGCGATGTCGTCGGCGGTCTGGATGACCGGGCCGTCCAGCACGGGGTCGCTGTGCGGGAGGCCGACCTCGACGACGTCGCAGCCGCCGTCGAGCATGGCGGTCATGGCCTGCACGCCGCCGTCGACGGTGGGGAAGCCGGCCGGGAGGTAGCCGACGAGCGCGGCGCGGTTCTCCGCCCTGGCCGAGGCCAGGACGGAGTTCAGGAGTTCGATGTTGCCCGCCATCACTTGTCCCCCTCGTCGTACAGCCCGAAGTAGCGGGCTGCCGTGTCCATGTCCTTGTCGCCGCGGCCGGAGAGGTTGACCAGGACGATGCCGTCCTCGCCCAGCTCGCGGCCGACGTCGAGCGCCCCCGCGAGCGCGTGGGCGCTCTCGATCGCCGGGATGATGCCCTCGGTGCGCGAGAGGAGGCGCAGTGCCTGCATGGCCTCGTCGTCGGTCACGGCGCGGTACTCGGCGCGGCCGACGTCCTTGAGGTAGGAGTGCTCGGGGCCGATGCCGGGGTAGTCGAGGCCGGCGGAGATGGAGTACGGCTCGGTGATCTGGCCGTCCTCGTCCTGCAGGACGTACGAGCGCGAGCCGTGCAGGATGCCGGGCGTGCCGGCGGTGAGGGTGGCGGCGTGCTCGCCGGTGGGCACGCCGTGGCCGCCGGGCTCGCAGCCGATGAGGCGGACGGAGGTGTCGGGCAGGAAGGCGTGGAAGAGGCCGATGGCGTTCGAGCCGCCGCCGACGCAGGCGACGGCGGCGTCCGGCAGCCGGCCGGTGCGTTCCAGGATCTGGCGGCGGGCCTCGACGCCGATGACGCGGTGGAAGTCGCGGACGAGCGCCGGGAAGGGGTGCGGGCCGGCGACCGTGCCGAAGAGGTAGTGCGTGCGGTCGACGTTGGCGACCCAGTCGCGGAACGCCTCGTTGATGGCGTCCTTCAGGGTGCGGCTGCCGGACTTCACGGCGATGACCTCGGCGCCGAGCATCCGCATGCGGGCGACGTTCAGTGCCTGCCGCTGGGTGTCGACCTCGCCCATGTAGATGGTGCACTCGAGGCCGAAGAGGGCGCAGGCGGTGGCGGTGGCGACGCCGTGCTGGCCGGCGCCGGTCTCCGCGATGACGCGGGTCTTGCCCATGCGCTTGGTGAGCAGCGCCTGGCCCAGCACGTTGTTGATCTTGTGGGAGCCGGTGTGGTTGAGGTCCTCGCGCTTGAGGAAGACGCGGGCGCCACCCGCGTGCGCGGCGAAGCGCGGCACCTCGGTCAGGGCGCTGGGGCGCCCGGTGTAGTTGACCATCAGGTCATTGAGCTCTGCGGCGAAGGCGGGGTCCGCCTTGGCCTTCTCGTACTCGGCGGCGACCTCGTCGACGGCGGCGACGAGCGCCTCGGGGATGAACTTGCCGCCGAACGCGCCGAAGTAGCCGGACGCGTTCGGCACCAGACCCTCGGGGTCGGGAACGAAGAATTCGGAGGACACGGACGTATCTCCTCGATGACGGATGAACGGAAACGCTGTTACCGGTGCCCGTTCCGTCGCCATCGGCGTCCGTTGATCTGCCCCGGCTCACAGCCGATGTGATACCGGACGCGGCGGCCGCGCACGCGCCGCGCGGGCGCGCGGCAGCCCCGGGGGCGGCAGCCCCGGGCCAGGCCCGCGTAGGGGCCCTGGGCCGGCAGCCCGGCCGCCGCCGGTCCGGCCGCGCGCACGCCGACGGGGGCCGGGCATCGGCCCGGTACCGTGCGGCGGGTGCGGCGGCGGCCGGTCATGGCGAGGGTCAGCCCCGTCCGTGCCGCAGCGCCGGGTGGGCGCCGGCGGCCACCAGGTCGGCGACGGCCGTCTTCGGGTCGCGGCCGGTCACCAGGGACTCGCCGACCAGTACGGCGTCGGCCCCGTCGTTGGCGTAGGCGATCAGGTCGTGGGGACCGCGCACCCCGGACTCGGCGATCTTGATGATGCCGTCCGGGATCTCGGGGGCGACCCGGGCGAAGTTGTCCCGGTCGACCTCCAGGGTCTTGAGGTTCCGGGCGTTGACGCCGATGATGCGGGCGCCCGCGTCGACCGCGCGCCGGACCTCCTCCTCGTCGTGCACCTCGACCAGCGGGGTGAGCCCGATGGACTCGGCGCGCTCGATCAGGGAGACCAGCGCCTCCTGCTCCAGCGCGGCGACGATCAGCAGGGCCAGGTCCGCGCCGTACGCGCGGGCCTCCCACAGCTGGTAGGCGGTGACGATGAAGTCCTTGCGCAGGACGGGGATGTCCACGCGGGCGCGGACGGCCTCCAGGTCGGCGAGCGAGCCGCCGAAGCGACGCTGCTCGGTCAGCACACTGATGACGGCCGCACCGCCCGCCTCGTAGTCCGCGGCCAGGCCGGCCGGGTCGGCGATCGCGGCGAGCGCGCCCTTGGACGGGCTGGAGCGCTTGACCTCGCAGATCACGCTGACGTTCTCGCCGCGCAGGGCGGCGACGCCGTCCTTGGCCTGCGGAGCCTTGGCCGCGCGCTCCTTGAGCTCGTCGAGGGTGACACGCGCCTGCCGCTCGGCGAGGTCGGCACGGACTCCGTCGATGATCTCGTCGAGCACACTCACGCGAGCGGCCCCCTTCCGGACTCGGATGGTCTTCTGCCCTCGGAGGGCATGGTGCGATGGTACTTGCCCGTAGCCGAAGGATTCGCATCCGGTTGCGGTGGTGTGGATCTTTCGGGGCGAAGGCGATCTTTCGGTGGATCTTGCGGTGTGAACCGGTCCCGGGCGTGAGCCGGCCGGGCTCACCGGGCTCATGGCGCGAGCGCCGCGCCCCACGGCAGGTTCCGTACGACCGTGAAGGCCGCGATCACCGCTCCCACGGTCCACCAGTGCCCCGCCCGCAGGGCGATCCGCAGGCCCGTGTCGCCGTGGCGGGCGGCGCGGATCAGCCAGATCACCCAGAGGGCCGCGAACACCGCGTACCCGGCGAGGGCGAGCGCGTTGCAGCCCGCCGCCCGGGCGAGGTCGCCGTGGGCGAGGGCGTGGAGCCCGCGCAGACCGCCGCAGCCCGGGCAGTACAGGCCCGCGTAGTGCAGCAGCGGGCACGGCGGCGGGTAGGGGCCCGGCCGGCCGGGGTCGAAGGCGGCAACGTACCCGACGGCCGCCGCCAGCGCGGCGGCGACGCCCAGCGGCGCGGCCACCCGGCGGGCGAGGGCTGCGGTCCCACTCGGCGTGGTCGCACCCGGCCTGGTCGCATTCGGCCTGGTCGCATTCGGCGTGGTCACATTCGGCCTGGTCACATTCGGCAGTGTCCGCCGGATACGGCGAAGGCGCAGCTTTGGGGCTGCGCCTCCTTCGAC
>NZ_JBFAPH010000075.1:0-20984 GCF_040675635.1 Streptomyces sp. NPDC049577 | reverse complement strand
GGCGTACGGCACACCCCCGCGCACGACCGGAGGGCGCACCGGCCCGGACGACGTCCCCCGCGACGCCACGGGCGCCGCCCGGGGCGCGGCGACCGAGCCGGACGGCGCCTACGACCGCGAGCGCTGCGGCAACTCCTCCGGACGGATCCTGCTGTCCCTGGACGACTGGGCCTACAACGACCCCGAACGGGCGGTCCGCGTCGGCGCCCAGCTCCAGGCGCAGGGCATCCGCGCGGCCTTCTTCCTGATCAACAAGTACGCCTCCCAGTACCCGCAGATCGTCAGCACCCTGCGCCAGCAGGGCCACTGGGTCGGCAACCACTCCTGGTCCCACCGCCGGCTGACCGGCCTGACCGAGCAGGAGCTCCGTGAGGAGATCGGCAACGGTCTCACCAGCAACGTGCTGCGCCCGCCCTACGGCGACGTGGGCGAGCGCGAGCGGGAGGTCGCCGCCGAGCTGGGGTACCGGATCTGCAACTGGACCATCGACACCGTCGACTGGCAGGCGACCGGCGGCGCCCCCCGCAGCGTCGACGCCATCCGGGCGGCCGTGCGGGACGCGACGCCCGAGGAGAAGCGCAACGGCGTCGTCCTCGGCCATCTCTTCAGCAACTTCCCCGACGCGCTGCCCGGCATCATCAGCGACCTCCACGAGCAGGGCTACCACTTCTGCCGCAACACCGGTCCGGTGACCGACCAGATGCCCATCCCGCTGACCTGCTGAGCGGCCGTCACCCGTAGAGCAGATACTTCGCCCGGACGGACCGGAACGCCCTCAGCTCCTCGCGCCAGGAACCGATCACCGAGTCGGTGTCGGCCCCCCGGTCGATCAGCGTGCGGACCCGGGGCGAACCGGTGAGCTTGTCGATGAACCGGTCCGGGCGCCACGCGAACCCGCTCCACGTCCGCTTGGCGGTGACCAGCAGCGCGATGCCGGTGCGGACGGGATCGAACGCGGCGCGGTCGTGCACGTGGATCTGCAGACCGCCCATCGTCCGGCCCTGATGGGCGCCGAACGTGGGCACGAAGTACGCCTCGCGGAAGTGCACCCCCGGCAGCCCGGCGGCGTTGGCCGCCCGGGCCCAGCGGCCGTCGAGGCCCTCGGCACCCAGCATCTCGAAGGGCCGGACCGTGCCGCGCCCCTCCGACATGACGGTGCCCTCGAACAGCCCGGTGCCCGAGTAGACCAGGGCCGTGTCGGGAGTGGCCATGTTCGGGCTCGGCGGCACCCACGGCAGCCCCGTGACGTCGAAGAAGTCGTGGCGCCGCCAGCCCGACATCCGCACGACCGCCAGCTCGACGGCCCTGCCGGCCGCGGCCGGCACGAACTCGCCGTTGTAGAGCAGGGCCAGCTCGGCGACGGTCATCCCGTGGTGCTGCGCGATCGGGGCCCGGCCCACGAACGTGGCGTACGCGGGGTCGAGCACCGGCCCGTACGCGTCGCGGCCGGTCACCGGGTTGGGCCCGCCGGAATCAACCGCCCGAGTGAGCGGAGGCCCCGTGCTCCTGGTCGTGCTGGGATGCCTGCTGCTGATCGTGTCCACGCCCGTGGCCACCATGGCGTGGATCTTCGGCCGTGACGAACGGCGCCTGAAGAAGCGGGGCCGGGCGGTGTCGGCCGTCTGTACGGAGCACATCTACCGGGACTCGGTGACCCCGGTGTACGTGCGCTGTGCCTTCCCCGCCGACGGCCACGGGGAGACCGACGCGCGGGTGCTCGCTCCCAGGCCGGCACCGGAGGTGGGCGACTCCTTCACCGTGCTGTACGACCCGGAGAGCCCGCGCATCGCGCAGAGCGCGTACGGACTGCGGCATCCGTTCGCGTCGATCCTGCTGGTCTCCTCCACGGGCGCCGTCGTCGCCGGACTGCTGCTCGGCGGGGCGGGCGCGCTGCTCCGGGGGTGACCGCGTTCACCACGGCCTGGCGACCAGCACGGCCCTCAGCCGAAGAACAGCGACAGTTCCTCGGCCGAAGGCCGGCTGTGCCGCACGGCGGCGTCGCCCGGCGACGGCTCGTCGTTCGCCCCGGTCCACTCGCGTGTGTCCGGCCGGGGCACCGGTTCGGGAAATTCCGGCTGCTCCGCGTCCGGATCCCCGTTGACGACGGACGTCATCCAGTTGGCCGCCGCCAGGTGGTCCGTGACGGCCGCCAGGAGGTGTTCGGTGACGCCCCATTCGACCGCCTCGCCGTGCAGGGCGCGGTTGACCGCGCTGTCGCGCGGAAGGTGCGCGATCAGCACCGAGAGGCGGCGCGTGGAGAGCCGGCCGCGGTGCCAGTCGAGCACGTCCACGCCGTAGTGGCGGAGCAGATCGGCTTCGAGGGCCTCGGCGTGTTCGTCGACGAACGCGTCGAGGCTCAGCCTTCCCCCAGGCCGAGCCCAGTCTCCTTGCCGTACGCCTCCAGGATCGCGGCGATGTCCTGCATCGTCACGTCGTGCCGGCCGAGGCGGGCGAACTGCTGCTCGCCGAGGAGCAGTGCGAGCAGCCCGTCGACGTCGTTGTCGTCGAGCTCGCGCAGCGCGCGGGCGGTCTGCCGGGTCAGCTCGGTCGGCAGCTCGAAGGTGTCGTCGTCGATCTGGAAGGTCCAGGCGTGGCCGAGCGCCTCCAGGCGCTGGGCGCGGGCCGCGTTGACGTTGAAGGAAGCCATGGGCGGTCAACTCCTCGGATGGGGCGGTGCGGAAGGTCCAAAGGGGCCGCCGGGCCCCGGCGCGGCACGCTCGGTGCGGCCGGGGCCCGGCGGCGGGGCGGCTGTGCGGGAGCCGCCGGACGGGTGTTACGCGTACGCCTTGTCCTTCATCAGGATCGTGGCGAGCGGCGTCTTGCCGTCCTCGACGGCCAGCGCGGTGAAGGTGACCCCGAGCTTGATGGCGCCCGTGCGGGTCATGGCGATCTCCTCGGTCTCGGTGACCTGACCGCGCGGGATGATGAAGCGGTAGGTGATGTCCTTGCCGTCGGCGAACTCGATGCCCAGCTGCCGCTCGTCCTTCTGCGGGCTGGCCTGCAGGCCGAAGCTGTACTGGTCGACCGGCGCCGGGTTGCCGGACAGCGGGGCGGCCTTGTCGCCGCCCATGAAGAAGGACAGCGTGTCCTTGTTCATCTGGAGCAGCTGGAACTTCACCGTCAGGTCGCGGTCGGAGAAGATGAACCGCGCGGGGCTGACCGACTGCCAGGTGTCCACCGGGTCGATCTTGTCCTTCTTGTTGAACTTGATGCCGTCGGTCGTGGTGTAGCCGAGGTCGACCCAGTCGGTGCCCCACGGGGCGTCGACCGTCGCCGGGGCGGGCTTGCTGAGGTCGGCCACCAGGATGCGACCGGTGCCGGCCACCCGGATCTCGGAACCCTTGTTTCCAGCCATGCGTGAACTCCTCGGATGAGTCGTGTCGGAGAGTGGTGCGGATATGGCGAAGGCCCCGCCGCTTCGCGGCAGGGCCCGTACGGGGTGAGGCCGGTGGCCTCAGCTGGGGCGGATCGACAGCCGCACCGTGGAGAGGTAGCGGTTGCCCGCCGGGCGGTTGTAGTCGGGCAGCCAGCGCGGCCCGTCCTCCTCGGCGACATCGGTGACGTACGCCGTGCCGTAGCTCGTGTCGCGCACCTGGAGGAGCGCGGCGCGGGCCGCGAGGGCGACGCCGTGGGCGGTGGTCTTGTCCGGGCCGTAGACCTCCAGGTCGACCAGCGGCTGGTCGAGGTGCCGGTCGTCGATCCAGGCGCCGCCGGAGCGGGAGACCAGGACGGCCTTCTGGGTGCCGTCGAAGCCGCCGGGCGGCCTGTTGTCGACGAGCACGCCCGCCAGTTCGGCACGGTTCTTCAGGTGGTCCACGACGAGGCGTTCCACGTCGGGGAAGGCGAGCAGGGCATCACTCACATGCGTGCTCCTTGCCGGAGAGGTGAGATGAGCGGAGGCGCGCGTCCGTACGCGTCGTGGATGGAGGGACGGAATGCCTACGGACAGGCGCGCACATGCGAAACGGCGGGCTGTCCAAGCGAGTTGGGCACAGCTCCGCCGCTGCATCGAGTGTGAACGAGAACGCGCGAGCGCGCAACCACCAATTTTTCCTGCGCGCTGCGCGGCACGCCGGAGCGCCGCCGTTCACATGCCGCTCAGTGGGCCGTACGGTGCCGAGCAGACACACGAAGAGGCCCCCGCCGCATCGCATGATGCGGCGGGGGCCGTGGTCCGGATCCGCTCGTCTACCGCGCCAGTTCGTGCGCTCGGCGCGTGTTCCGCTCTGCCGCGAAGATGTCCTCCAGCCGGAACAGCTGCGCCCTGCCCTGCTTGCCGGCCGGACGCAGATGGCCCTGCTGTACCCACTTCCGAATGGTCGCGGCGGACACGCCCACCTCGAGGGCGGCCAGCGCGCCCGGCAGCAGGCCCGCGATCACCGCGCCTCCCCGGCCGCGGCGGCCAGCGTCTCCAGCGCTACGCCGGCGCGCTCGGCCAGGACGGCCCACTCGGCCTCCGGCCAGGTGTGCCGGTAGGCCGTGCCGGCGCCGCAGCCGCAGTCCGCGTTCCCGCAACGGCAGCCGGGATTGACACACAGCACGGCCCGCCGCGCGGGGAAGGCGCGCAGGGACACCGAGTCGCACCACGGGCAGCGTCCGGCAACCCGTACGAGCGGCTCGGCCTCGCCGAGCGCACGGCCGCAGCGGCGGGCCATTCGCCGCACCTCGCTGAGGACGTGCTCCGCGAGCACCTCGTCCTCGCCGACGCGGTCCAGCAGGGCGGCGATGCGCCGCAGCCGCTCGGGCACCCGCGCCTTGCGGGGCCGGCCGCGTCCGAGACGCTCCAGGACGGCCTCTTCGAGCTCGACGACACCGTCGGTGATGTCCCGCACCGCGTCGGACACGTGCAGCCGGACGGGCGCGGAGCCGCCCGTGCGGGCGGGGCCGCGGGGCGCGCTCGCCGGGCGGGCGGAGCGGCCGGGGGCGAGTTCCGCGAGAAGCTCGGGGAACTGGCTCAGCAGGAGGTCGATCCAGACACGTGCGCGGGCAGCTGCGGTGGCGTTCTCGTTCATGGCAGGGGCACCTCACGGCCGTTCCGGAGCCCGCCCGCCGCGGACGCCACCGGGCCGGTGCTCCGGCGGGGGCCGCGGCCCGCGAGCGGGCTCACCATTTCGGACAGTTGTTGCACATGCGCAACGCGGTGGGGTGCGGGAAGCCCGCCCCGGTGGCACCACCGGGCGTCCGAGGTCCGCACGCGCTGCGTGAAGGAGGCGGAGAGAGACGGATGGGAAAGACCAGCCGAACACACTTGCGGTTGTGGAGAAATTTTCACACGTTGCGATCTCGCACGCAACTAACTTTCTCTTCACAGCCTCTCCACAGCCCTCATCCCGGGATCCGGTCCGGCCACCCCCTGAGCCACCTTTCGCTCGCGCACGCGCGTTAGCCTGGTGCGCGGATGGCGATGGAGGGAGCGGTAGGGGCGATGAAGGACACCACGGACACCCTGGAGGAATTCGCGGCCTGGGTGGAGGACTTGATGCGGGCCCGCGGCTATGACATCGACCACCCGAGGGGAGGCGGCCGGTCCAAGGTCGCCGACGACGCGGGGGTCCACCGCGCGGCCGTCACCCGGCTGCTGCAGCGGCAGAGCATGCCCGACCTGGCGACGATGCGCGGCCTCGCCCGCGCCCTCGGCGTCTCCGTCCGGGACATGCTGATCAGGTCGGGCAAGCTGTCGGAGAACGACCTGCCCCTGCCCGTGACGTACGCTCGGCAGAGGGCCACCGGCAGCCCGGGCATCACGCTGGAAGAGGCCGCCGACCTCCTCGGGATTCCCGACGAGCGGCGCGCGCTCTTCCTCCAGGTCGCGGCCCCGTTCCTGCCGTTGGGGGAAGGGGCCGCGCACGAGCGGAAGGCGGCGGGCACCGGCTGAGGGGAAGCAGGGGGTAGGCATGGGCAGCGGTCACGGGAGCGGCCGGGGAGCGTCCGAAGACCATCGCCGCGCCGATGGACCGGAGGACTCCGGTCCATCGCGGTCCCGTCCCATCACCGTCGACTCCGGCGAACTCGCCCGGCTCCTCCTGGAGATGGGCCGCGCGACGACCGAGGGTGAGCTCGGCGTGTACCGCCACGACGAGCTGGAGCGCGCCCGTGAGTCCGGCTACGCGCAGGGCTGGCAGGACGCCATGCGCCATGTCGCCGAGCAGGGCGCGGCCGACACCCAGACCGCCACGCTCGCCGACGTCGTGGCGCTGATCGACGCCCCGCTGCCCTCCCCGCGCGCGAGCGACATGCGCACCCAGGAACCCCTGATGCCGCATCGCAAGCGAAAACGCGACGACCAGCGCTCGGGCTGACTCCGCGCCCTCCACGGCCGTACGGACCGCCCGGCACCACCCGGCATCCCTGCGGCCTCAGATCAGACCGTGCTCCTCCAGATAGTCCAGCTGGGCCCGCACCGACAGTTCGGCCGCCGGCCACAACGACGGGGCGACGTCCGCGTAGACATGCGCGACGACCTCGGGCGCCGTGCGGTGGCCGTTCTCGACCGCCGTTTCCACCTGGGCCAGTCGCTTGGCACGGTGGGCGAGGTAGAACTCGACGGCGCCCCGGGCATCCTCCAGCACCGGCCCGTGGCCCGGCAGGATCGTGGTGACGCCCTCGTCGACGGCGAGGGAGCGCAGCCGGCGCAGGGAGTCGAGGTAGTCGCCGAGGCGACCGTCCGGGTGGGCGACGACCGTGGTGCCGCGGCCGAGCACGGTGTCGCCGGTGAGCAGCGCCCCGTCCGCCGGGAGGTGGAAGCAGAGCGAGTCGGCGGTGTGCCCCGGCGTGGACACGACGTGCAGCTCCAGGCCGCCCGTGGTGATGACGTCACCGACGCCGAGCCCCTCTCCGCCGAGCCGCAGGGCCGGGTCCAGCGCCCGGACCTTCGTACCGGTCATCTCGGCGAAGAGGGCGGCACCGCCGGAATGATCGGGATGGCCGTGGGTGAGGAGGGTCAGGGCGACGCGCCGGCCCGCGGCCTCGACCGTGGCCACGACCTCGCGGAGGTGACCCTCGTCGAGCGGGCCCGGATCGACGACCACCGCCAGGTCGGAGCCGGGTTCGGCGAGGATCCAGGTGTTGGTGCCGTCCAGCGTCATGGCCGACGGATTGGGCGCGAGCACGCTCGTCGCGCGGTCGGTGGCCGGGCCGCCGAGGGCGCCTTCGCGCGGCCGGCCGGGCTGGTCGGTTGCGTACGTCATGCCTCGGCTCCCGGAATTCCCGAAGTATCTGGTCGGCCCGCCGTACCGGGTGGCGCGTGCGGCGGGATGTGCTTGGTGAACTCGTCGTGCCCGGGCCAGCTGAGCACGATCTCGCCCCCGTCGAGCCTGGCCCGCGCCAGGACGGGCGTGAGGTCCCGCTCCCCCGCCGCGTCCAGCACCTCGCCCACGGTCGCGTAGGGGCGCAGTGAGCGCAGGGTGGAGATGGTGGGCGGCATCATCAGCAGCTCGCCCCGGTCGTAGCCGTCCGCGGCCTCGGCGGGGGCGGCCCACACGGCGCGGTCGGCCTCCGTCGAGGTGTTGGACGTGCGCTGGCCCTCGGGGAGCGCGGCGACGAAGAACCAGGTGTCGTAGCGGCGCGGTTCGAACTCCGGGGTGATCCAGCGCGCCCAGGCGCCCAGCAGATCGCTGCGAAGCAGCAGGCCACGCCGTTCGAGGAAGTCCGCGAAGGAGAGCTCACGGCTGACGAGGGCCGCCCGGTCCGCCTCCCAGTCGGCACCCGTGATGTCCGCGACGACCGTGTCCGGAGCCGGGCCCGCCAGCAGCACACCGACCTCCTCGAAGGTCTCGCGGACGGCGGCGCAGACGATCGCCTGGGCGGCCGCCGGGTCGACCCCGAGCCGGACGGCCCACTCCGTGCGCGAAGGACCCGCCCAGGGCACATCGCGCTCGTCCCGCGGGTCGACCCCGCCGCCCGGGTACGCGTACGCGCCCCCGGCGAAGGCCATGGAGGCGCGGCGGCGCAGCAGATGAACGGCGAGCCCGCCGGAGCCGCCGCGCAGCAGCAGCACGGTCGCGGCGCGTCTGGGCGCCACGGGCTCCAGCTCACCGCGCGAGAGCGCTCTGATCCGGTCCGGCCACTCCGGCGGGTACCACTGGCCGTTCGAAGTCGACATGGCCGGATGCTATGCGCTCACGCGCTGATGTTCGAGAGCACCACGGTGCCGGACGGCCGCCCGGCCGGTGAGCCTCAGTCCGCGATCTCGACCTGGATCTCGACCTCCACCGGCGCGTCCAGCGGCAGCACCGCCACACCGACGGCCGAGCGCGCGTGCACGCCCTTGTCGCCCAGGATGGCGCCCAGCGTCTCGGAGGTGCCGTTGATGACACCCGGCTGGCCGGTGAAGTCCGGGGCGGAGGCCACGAAGCCCACGACCTTGACCACCCGGACGATCTTGTCCAGGTCGCCGACGACCGACTTCACGGCAGCGAGGGCGTTGAGCGCACAGGTCGCCGCGAGCTCCTTGGCCTGCTCCGGGCTCACCTCGGCGCCGACCTTGCCCGTCATCGGGATGGCACCGCCCACCATGGGCAGCTGGCCGGAGGTGAACACGTACGCGCCGGAGCGCACGGCCGGCTGGTACGCGGCCAGCGGCGGCACGACCTCCGGCAGTGTCAGCCCGAGCTCGGCGATGCGGCTCTCGACGGCGCTCACTGCTTTTCCCGCTTGAGGTAGGCCACCAGCTGCTCCGGGTTGTTCGGACCGGGCACGACCTGGACGAGCTCCCAGCCGTCCTCGCCCCAGGTGTCCAGAATCTGCTTGGTCGCGTGCACCAGAAGCGGCACGGTCGCGTATTCCCACTTGGTCATGGGCCGACTGTAACGCCTGCCACCGACAGGCCCGTGCGTAGCCCGCGTGGCGCCCGCCCGGAGACCGCCGCGCCGCTCGCCGGCATCCGACCGGCCGACGACCGGCCGACGACCGGCCGATGACCGGCCGATGACCGGCCGATGACCGGCACCGGATTCGGACAGCTTCGGACGGGTCCCGGCGGGCGCGGCGGCCAACCGGGCACGAGGGAGCCCCCCGCACGGCCCCTCGCCTCCACGGGTGCCTCGCGGAACCGCGCTCCCCAGCGGCGTGACCGTCCTCACGGCCCGGACGACCTCATGTCGCCACCTGACGCCACGTGGACGTTGCCGACGAATTAGGCTCCGAATCATGAGCAGGCTCCATGTCGTCAGCGGCAAGGGCGGTACCGGCAAGACGACGGTCGCCGCGGCCCTCGCCCTCGCCCTCGCCGCCGAGGGCAAACGCACCCTGCTGGTCGAGGTCGAGGGCAGACAGGGCATCGCCCAGCTCTTCGAGACGGAGCCGCTGCCCTACGAGGAGCGGAAGATCGCCGTGGCGCCCGGCGGGGGCGAGGTGTACGCGCTCGCCATCGACGCCGAACGGGCCCTCCTCGACTACCTGCACATGTTCTACAAGCTCGGCACCGCCGGCCGCGCGCTGAAGAAACTCGGCGCGATCGACTTCGCGACCACCATCGCCCCCGGCCTGCGGGACGTCCTGCTGACCGGCAAGGCGTGCGAGGCGGTGCGCCGCAAGGACCGCACGGGCCGCTTCGCCTACGACCACATCGTCATGGACGCGCCGCCGACCGGCCGGGTCACCCGCTTCCTCAACGTCAACGACGAGGTCGCCGGCCTGGCGCGGATCGGTCCGATCCACAACCAGGCGCAGGCCGTGATGCGCGTGCTCAAGTCTGCCGAGACGGCGGTGCACTTGGTGACCCTCCTGGAGGAGATGCCGGTGCAGGAGACCGTGGACGGCATAGCGGAGCTGCGCGCCGCGCAGCTGCCCGTGGGCGGCGTCGTCATCAACATGGTGCGCCCGGAGATACTCGACACGGCGTCCGTCGAGGCCGCAGCGAACGGCCGGCGCGCGGAGGTCGCGAGCGCCCTCGCGCACGCGCTGGAGCGCACGGACCCCTCCGGAGCCGACGGCGACGGCGGCAACGCCGACGGCGCGGCACTCGCCGAACCGCTGGTCGGACCGCTGCTGGAGCAGGCCCGCGAGCACACCGAGCGGCTCGCCCTGGAGCGGCGCGGTCGCGCCGACATCGCCCGGCTCGGGCTGCCCACGTACGAACTCGGACTGCTCGGCGACGGAGTGGACCTCGCGGGCCTCTACCGCATGGCACGCGAGCTGCGCGGGCAGCTGGACGAACGGGGCCGGACACATCCCGCGGACACAGCAGACACAAGGGGGGCCCGGTGAGCCTCGATGCCCCGGCCGTGCTCGACATCGATCCCGTCCTCGACGACCCCGGCACCCGCATCGTCGTGTGCTGCGGCTCCGGCGGCGTCGGCAAGACCACGACGGCGGCCGCCCTCGGCCTGCGGGCGGCGGAACGCGGCCGGAAGGTCGTCGTCCTCACCATCGACCCGGCCCGCCGACTCGCCCAGTCGATGGGCATCGAGGAACTCGACAACGTGCCGCGCCGGGTGCCCGGCATCGACTCCTCGGCCGGCGGCGAGCTGCACGCCATGATGCTGGACATGAAGCGGACCTTCGACGAGATCGTCGAGGCGCACGCCGACAAGGAGCGCGCCCGGGCGATCCTGGAGAACCCCTTCTACCAGTCCCTGTCGGCCGGCTTCGCCGGAACGCAGGAGTACATGGCCATGGAGAAGCTCGGCCAGCTGCGCGCCCGCGACGAGTGGGACCTCATCGTCGTCGACACCCCGCCGAGCCGCTCGGCGCTCGACTTCCTGGACGCGCCCAGCAGGCTGGGCTCCTTCCTGGACGGCAAGCTCATCAAGGTGCTCATGGCGCCCGCGAAGCTCGGCGGCCGGGCCGGCATGAAGTTCCTGGGCGTCGGCATGTCCGTGATGAGCGGCCCGCTGAACAAGCTGATGGGCGCACAGCTGCTGCGCGACGTCCAGACGTTCGTGGCGGCCATGGACACCATGTTCGGCGGCTTCCGCACCCGGGCGGACGCCACATACCGGCTGCTCCAGGCACCCGGTACGGCGTTCCTCGTGGTCGCCGCGCCCGAGCGGGACGCGCTGCGGGAGGCCGCCTACTTCGTGGAGCGGCTGGCCACCGAGCGGATGCCGCTGGCCGGGCTCGTGCTGAACCGTATGCACGGCAGCGCGGCCGCACGTCTGTCGGCCGAACGGGCGCTGGCGGCGGCACAAGCCCTGGATTCGGCCGAGGCTCCGGAGCCGACGGAGGCGTCCGGGGCCTCAGAAACCTCAGGAGCCGCGGAACCGGGGGAAGCACCGGGGGCGGCCGGGCCGGAAGCGGCTGACGGGCGCGGTGGGATCACGCGAACATCGGAATACACAGAAAATCTTGGCGGCTCCGGCATTGTCGATCGTGCCAGCGGGCAGGCTGCCTCACGTACCGCTGACGACCCTGGCACCGCCACTCCCACCGACACGTCCTCTCCCGAGATCGGCTTCCCCCAGCCTGTGTCCTCCGGAGCACCGGTGGCGTCCGGGCACTCGGCGGTATCGACCATGACGGCAGCGGCCGAGGCTTCGACGGCGACCGCGGCGACCTCCGAGCGACTCGCCGCCGGTCTGCTGCGGCTGCACGCCGAACGCATGCGGGTGCTCGACCGTGAGCGCCGCACCCGCGACCGCTTCACGGCCCTGCACCCGGACGTGCCGGTGGCGGAAGTGGCCGCTCTGGCCGGTGATGTGCACGATCTCGTCGGCCTGCGCGCGATCGGCGAGCGCCTGGCCCAGCAGTAGCGCTTCGCGCGGGTGGGCTGTCTTCGGCATGCTCGTGCTCTGCCGCGGCGCGGGAGGACGCCGTCAGGGCGGACCCAGGATCTTGGCGTGCTGGGATCTGGGCGTACTGAGGCTCTGGGCGTGCTGCGGCGGGTGTGCTGAGGCAGTGCCTGCTCGCGGCCGGGTTTGGTCACGGCCGGGCTTGCTCGCTACTGGTAGGTCCTACCGGCAGGGCGGGGCCAACCGTACGGCGTGGGTTCCGAGAGGGTGACCACCGCGGGCGGGCCGACGGCCCGGCGGTCTATCCCACCGCCGCGTACTGCCCGTACTCCTCCTCGCCGAGCGCGAGGATGCCCGCCCCGCGCTCGTATTCCGTGCGGGCGGTCTCCAGGAGGCGGCGCCACGACGTGACCGTCGGCCGGCGGCGCAGAAGGGCACGGCGCTCGCGCTCCGTCATGCCGCCCCAGACGCCGAACTCGACGCGGTTGTCGAGCGCGTCGGCCAGGCACTCGGTGCGCACCGGGCAGCCGGTGCAGACCGCCTTGGCCCTGTTCTGAGCCGCACCCTGAACGAAAAGTTCATCCGGATCGGTCGTGCGGCAGGCGGCCTGCGCACTCCAGTCGGTTACCCAGCTCATGCTGGCGCCGTCCTCTCCCGAATCGAGGCTCCCCCACGGCGGCAGCGGCATATTCACCGTTGCCAGTTGAGGACGTTACGGAAGGCAGACAGGGGGCAACACCCCCTTCGGGCCCAATCTTGAATGGCCCGAACGGACTATGCGTACGCGGCAGATCACCCAACGGAGTGAGCTGACGACATCAGCGACATACCCCTCCAGGTGGGGGCAGTTCACCCGCACCTCAGCGGGCAGCCGGTGACACACGCGGCAATACGGACACGTCTCATCACTCACAAGAGTGAGGACAGAGGTGATGCGGGAGAGCGCCGTCGTGACTGGCGTGAAACAGCGTAGGCGAACACACGGGCGTCTGTCCGCCGAATGAGAACGTAGGCTTCACCCCATGGCTATAAAGCGCTCGGGCGGGGGTCACGGCGTGACCCGGCAGGCCGCGAAGTTCCTCGGTGTCAGCGTCCTCTCGGGAGTGGTACTGGCAGGTCTGGCCCTACCGGGCATCGGCGCGGTCGGCCTGGCGGCCAAGAGCGCGGGTGAAGGGTTCGACGAGATCCCGACGAACCTCAAGACGCCCCCGCTCAGCCAGCGCACCACCATCCTCGACGCCGAGGGCGGCGAGATAGCGAAGGTCTACTCCCGCGACCGCACGGTGGTGCCGCTGAACGACATCTCGCCGTACATGCGCAAGGCCATCGTGGACATCGAGGACGCCCGCTTCTACCAGCACGGCGCGATCGACCTCAAGGGCGTGCTCCGGGCGGTCAACAAGAACGCCCAGTCCGGCGGCGTCTCCGAGGGCGCCTCCACGCTCACCCAGCAGTACGTCAAGAACGTCTTCGTCGAGGAGGCCGGCGACGACCCCGAGAAGGTCGCCGTCGCCACACAGCAGACCATCGGCCGCAAGGTCAAGGAGCTGAAGTACGCGATCCAGGTCGAGAAGGAGCTCGGCAAGGACCGCATTCTGGCCAACTACCTCAACATCACGTTCTTCGGCCAGCAGGCCTACGGCATCGAGGCCGCCTCCCAGCGCTACTTCAGCAAGCACGCCAAGGACCTCACCCTCGGCGAGTCCGCGCTGCTGGCCGGCCTCGTCCAGTCGCCGAGCCGCTACGACCCGGTCAACGACCCCAAGGAGGCCCTCCGCCGCCGGAACATCGTGCTCCAGCGGATGGCGGACCTGAAGCACATCACGCCCGCCGAGGCCTCCGCGGAGCAGGCCAAGCCGCTCAAGCTCAACGTCAGCAGGCCCCGCAGCGGCTGCATCACCGCCGTCAACGGCGCCGGCTTCTTCTGCGACTACGTCCGCCAGGTCTTCCTGCAGGACCCCGCCTTCGGCAAGACGAAGGAGGCCCGCGCCAAGCGCTGGAACCAGGGCGGCCTGACGATCCGCACGACCATGGACCCGCAGACCCAGAAGTCCGTGCAGAAGTCGATCACCGATCACGTCTACCAGAGCGACTCGGTGGCCACCGCGGTGACGATCGTCCAGCCCGGCACCGGCAAGGTGCTCGGCATGGGCCAGTCCCGCCCGTACGGCTTCGGCGACCACCAGACTCAGATCAACCTCTCGGCCGACAAGGCCAAGGGCGGGTCGAACTACGGCTTCCAGGTCGGCTCCACCTTCAAGCCCATCCTCGCGGCCGCCGCCCTGGAGGAGGGCATCTCCCCCAACAAGACGTACTCCTCCCCGTTCTCCATGCCCTACCCGAGCGAGGTGGAGACCTGCGGGAAGCCCTGGAAGAACGGCGGCGGCGAGACCGTCCAGAACGAGAACCGCAGCGAGTCCGGGCCGTACGGGATGCGCGAGGCGACCGCGAAGTCGGTCAACACCTACTTCATCCAGATGATCGAGGACATCGGCATCTGCCCCGTGACGAAGATGGCGGCCAAGCTGGGCGTCAACCCGGCCGACGGCAGCAAGCTCGAGCAGGTGCCGTCGATCGCCCTCGGCACCGAGGGCATGTCGCCGCTCACCATGGCCTCCGCCTACGCCACCTTCGCCAACCACGGCACGTACTGCACCCCCGTCCTGATCGAGTCGGCCACCGACCCGAACGGCAAGGCGCTGCGGGTGCCGAAGACCCAGTGCTCGCGGGCCATGTCCGAGGAGACGGCCAACGCGGTCAACACCCTGCTCAGGGGCGTGGTCGAGGACGGTACGGGCAAGGAGGCCGGACTCTCCGGCCGGGACAGCGCCGGTAAGACCGGTACGACGGACGAGCGCAAGGCCGCCTGGTTCGTCGGCTACACCCCGAACATGGCGGGCGCCGTCTGGGTCGGCGGCCCGGGCTCCAAGGGCGTCGAGATGGAGAACATCACCATCGGTGGCGTCTACCACGACAAGGTCTACGGCGCCGACACCCCCGGCCCCATCTGGCGCGACGCGATGACCGGTGCGCTCGAGGGCCGGCCCGCGCCCGGTTTCGACACGGTCGCGATCGCCGACCCCGACAAGGGCACGGACGACGGCAAGGGCCGCAAGGGCGGCGGCACGGGTGCCGGCGGCGACAAGCCGGGCACCGGAAGCGGGGCCGGCAAGCAGGGCGGCAAGCCCGGCGGGAACAAGCAGGGCAACAAGCCCGGGGGCGGCAAGCACACCCCGGCGCAGGACACCGGCCTGCTGCCGCCGGGCCTGCTCGGCGGCACCGAGGGCGACGACCGGGGCTGACCCGTCGCGCGGCACGTGACGCGGTAGGACGTGAGACAGAAAGAGGGGCGCCCGGACCACGACGGTCCGGGCGCCCCTCTCGCCGTACGCGATCAGCCCGCGAGCAGCCGCTTGACCTCGGCGGCCACCCGGGAGCCCTCGGCGCGGCCCGACACCTTCGGGTTGACGATCTTCATGACGGCGCCCATGGCCTTGGGTCCCTCGGCGCCGGACGCCTTGGCCTCGGCCACCGCCTCCGCGACGATCGCGGACAGCTCCTCGTCGGAGAGCTGCTGCGGCAGGTAGTCGGCGAGCACCTCGCCCTCGGCGCGCTCGCGCTCCGCCTGCTCCGCTCGGCCGCCCTTCTCGAAGGCCTCGGCGGCCTCACGGCGCTTCTTCGCCTCGCGCGTGATCACCTTCAGCACCTCGTCGTCCGAGAGCTCGCGGGCGGCCTTGCCCGCGGTCTCCTCGTAGCCGATCGCGGAGAGGGTGAGACGGAGCGTGGAGGAGCGCAGCTCGTCGCGCGCCTTGATGGCGGCGGTGAGGTCGTCCTGAAGCTTGGACTTGAGCGTGGTCATGCCGCAATCTTCGCATCCCGCCCCCGGCGGTGCCCCGTATTAACGGGCCGACGCGTGCGAGCGGCCACCGTTCCGCCTCTCGTGCCCACAACTCCCTTGCCGGCCCCGGCCCGTGCTCGGACACCCCGGTCCGTCTGCGACGATGGACCGTATGCGTGCGCGATACGGAGTACCCCTGGGGATCACGGCGGTCGGCGCGGCCTGCGTGGCCTATGCCGCCGGTTTCGAAGTCCGTTCCTTCCGGCTGCGCCGGGTCACCGTGCCCGTGCTGCCGCCCGGCATGCGGCCGCTGCGGGTCCTCCAGGTCTCCGACATCCACATGGTCGGCGGACAGCGGAAGAAGCAGCGCTGGCTGCAGTCGCTGGCCGGGCTCCGTCCCGACTTCGTCATCAACACCGGCGACAACCTCTCCGACCCGGAGGGCGTGCCCGAGACGCTGGACGCGCTCGGCCCGCTCATGGACTTCCCCGGGGCGTACGTCTTCGGCTCCAACGACTACTACGGACCCAAGCTGCGCAACCCCGCCCGCTACCTGCTGGAGAAGGCCAGCGGACGGCACGGCCTGAACGGCAACCCCCCGGTCGTCGGAGCGATCCACAACCCGTGGGAGGAGCTGCGCGACGGCTTCGACGCGGCCGGCTGGGTCAACCTGACCAACGCCCGGGGCAGCCTCAAGATCGACGGCCTGGAGATCGCCCTCACCGGCCTCGACGACCCCCACATCAAGCGCGACCGCTACGCCCACGTCGCCGGCGGCCCCCGCGAGGACGCCGACTTCTCCATGGCCGTCGTCCACGCCCCCTACCTGCGCGTCCTCGACGCCTTCACCGCCGACCGCTATCCGCTGATCCTCGCCGGGCACACCCACGGCGGCCAGCTGTGCATCCCCTTCTACGGCGCCCTGGTCACCAACTGCGACATCGACACGGACCGCGTCAAGGGCCTCTCCACCCACCGTGCAGGCGGCCACCGGTCCTACCTCCATGTCTCGGCGGGCTGCGGCACGAACCGCTACACCCCCGTCCGCTTCGCCTGCCCGCCGGAGGCCACCCTCCTCACTCTCGTCCCCCGCGACTGACCCCGCCGCGGCCCTGCTCCGATCCGGTGCCGATCCGATTCCGAGGCCCCCACCTGCGGGGCCCTCGGAATCGGATTTCGCCTCCGGGCTCACGTCCGCTAAAGTAGTCCTCGTTGCTCCGGGGCCCGCGAAAAACGGGAGCCGGTCGCACATCGGGGTGTAGCGCAGCTTGGCAGCGCGCTTCGTTCGGGACGAAGAGGTCGTGGGTTCAAATCCCGCCACCCCGACTTGAGGTCTGGGCCTTGATCCACTGAGTGGATCAAGGCCCAGACTCGTTTCGGGGCCCTTTCCGGACCCTGCACGCGGGCATGGGCCTGGATTTGACTGCCGGTGATCGCTGAGCACAGGATCGATTCCCGGAGGGAAAGACGGCCGCCAGGCCCGTCTGGAGGTCCTTGAGCTGGGGGAAGCGTGATCCGCGTAATCGTCGTCGGTGACCAGGATCTGCTCTGCTCCGGGGTGCAGCGGCTGCTGCAGGACTCCGAGGACCTGAACGCCCTGGCGACATGTCCGGAGGCGGACGCCGTCGGGGCCGTCCGCCGGCACCGGCCGGACGTCGTGGTGCTGAGCAGCGACGATCAGCGGCCTCCGGCCGGGACCCTGAGCACGATCACGGAGCTGCGCGCGCTCCCCGAGCCACCCGAGGTGGCGGTCCTCACCGGCACCGCCGACGGCCGTTTCGTCACCGAGTCCCTCGCCGCGGGTGCGGCCGGCTTTCTGCTCCGGGACATCGCCCCGGAGGACCTGGCGAACGCGGTGCGGCTGGTCGCCTCGGGCAGCAGCGTCCTCGCCCGGCCGGCCTCGCGGGCGGTCGTGAGCGGACTGGGGACCGCCCGGCTCCCCGAGGACGCCCGGGAGCGGGCGGCGGCGCTGACCGACCGGGAGCGGGAGGTGCTCGCCCTGCTGGTCGAAGGGCTGTCCAACGCGGAGATCGGACGGCGGCTGCTGCTGAGCCCCGCGACCGTCAAGGACCACATCAGCGCCATCTATCTGAAGCTGGGCACGGCCAATCGTGTGCGGACGGCCGTCTTCGCGCAGCGTACGGGTGCGGCCCGCCAACCGGAGAGGGCCCAGCCGGAGGGGGCCCGGCCGGCGACGGCCGCCTGAGCGCGGGCTCATTCGGTCAGGCCCTGGACCGGCTTGTGGGTGTGGGCCTCGATGTCGGACGCCGCCGCGTGCAGGAGCTGGTGCGCGAGGTCGGAGAGCGCACGGGCGGCGGACAGCTCGTCGCCGATGTTGGGGACGTTCTCGTCGGCCGGATTGAGGCGCGCCCCTCCCTCGCCGACGAGGGTGCCCGCGTCCTTGCCGGTCAGCCTGGCCTCGGCCTTGGTCATCCGGTCGGCTTCGTTGATGGTGATCTGCACGTTCCAGGTTTTCTCGGCCATGGCACACCTCACAGCTCATAGCGATCGGTCGCACGGAAATGTGGCATGTGTCCCGCGGAGGACGTTGATTTATGCCACACACGACCGTTCCTCACCCATCGAGACTCGTCGACCATAGGGGCGGCCCGCGAGCGAACGGCGCGCGTCGACCGCCAACAGCCCGCATGGATGAGCGAGTTGTCCACAACCGGGGAGTTGTCCACAGCTGCGGTCCGCGGCCGGTTCGTTGTCGGTCGTTCGGCGCAGAATGGGGGCATGACTGAGAGCAACGGGTCCCTGCGGGGCGAGGCGGCCGCGGCCGTGCCGGACTGGGAGAAGCGCTTCCGGGCGCCGCGGGTGGGGTTGCCCGGATGGGCGCGGGAGGCCCCGGACCGGGCGCTGTTCACCTCCAACGCGACGGGGACCTTCGAGCTGTACGCCTGGGACCGGGCCACGGGCGAGCAGCGCCAGGTCACCGACCGGCCGAACGGCACGACCGGCGGAAAGCTGTCACCGGACGGCCAGTGGATCTGGTGGTTCTCGGACACCGACGGGGACGAGTTCGGCAGCTGGGTGCGCCAGCCCTTCCACGGCGGGCCGGACGAGCCGGCCACCCCCGGTCTGGAGCCGTCCTATCCGGACGGACTGGCCCTCGGCCGGGACGGCACGGCGGTGGTCGGACGCTCCACGGACAAGACGGGTTCGTCGGTCCACATCGTGCGGCCGGGCCGGGAGCCCGTGGAGATCTACCGCCACCAGCAGTCGGCGGGGGTCGGCGGCCTGTCCCACGACGGCACGCTGATCGCCATCGAGCACACCGAGCACGGTGACGCCATGCACGCGGCCATCCGCGTGGTGCGGGCGGACGGCACACCCGTGGCCGAGCTGGACGACACCCGCGGCGGCACGGTCGAGCTGGGGCTGTCCGCAATGGGCTTCGCCCCGGTCTCCGGGGACGCCCGGCTGCTGGTCTGCCACCAGCGGCGGGGCCGCTGGGAGCCCCTGCTGTGGGACGCCCTGACCGGCGAGGAGACCCCGCTGGCCGTCGACCTGCCGGGCGATCTCGACGCGGACTGGTTCCCCGACGGCCGGGCGCTGCTCATCGAGCACAGCTACCAGGCCCGCAGCGAGCTGTGGCGGTACGAGCTGGCGGACGGCTCGCTGACCCGGCTCGACACCCCGCGGGGCACGGTCTCGGGTGCGCTGCCGCGCCCGGACGGCACCGTGGAGTTCCTGTGGTCCTCGGCCGCCGAGCCGCCGGTCGTGCGGTCCACCGCGGGGCATGTGGTGCTGACGGCGCCCGCCGTGGCCCACGGGATCGCCAAGGCCCCGGCATCCGTGCCGGTAAGCGACGCCTGGGTGGAGGGCCCCGGGGGCACGGTGCACGCGCTGGTGCAGAAGCCGGAGGGCGAGGGCCCCTTCCCGACCGTCTTCGACATCCACGGCGGCCCCACCTGGCACGACAGCGACGCCTTCGCCGCCGGTCCGGCGGCCTGGGTGGACCACGGCTTCGCGGTCGTGCGGGTCAACTACCGTGGTTCCACCGGCTACGGGCGGGCCTGGACGGACGCGCTCAAGCACCGCGTCGGGCTGATCGAGCTGGAGGACATCGCGGCGGTGCGGGAATGGGCCGTCGCGTCCGGCCTGGCGGACCCGGAGCGGCTGGTGCTGGCCGGCGGCTCGTGGGGCGGCTATCTGACCCTGCTCGGGCTCGGCACCCAGCCCGACGCCTGGGCGCTGGGGCTGGCGGCGGTGCCGGTCGCCGACTACGTCACGGCCTACCACGACGAGATGGAAGCGCTGAAGGCCCTGGACCGCACGCTCATGGGCGGCACCCCCGAGGAGGTGCCGGAGCGCTTCGCCGCCTCGTCACCGCTGACATACGTCGACCGGGTCCGGGCGCCCGTCTACATCTCCGCGGGGATGAACGACCCCCGGTGTCCCATACGTCAGATCGAGAACTACATCGACCGGCTGGAGCGGCGCGGCCACCCGCACGAGGTGTACCGCTACGACGCGGGCCACGGCTCGCTGGTCGTGGAGGAGCGGATCAAGCAGCTCCGGCTGGAGATCGCTTTCGCTGAGCGTCATCTGGGTCGTCCGGACCGTCCTGGGCGGCAGGGTCGGCCGGCTGCCCGTCGGTGATGCCGAGCGCCAGGTCGCGGGCGGCCTCGGCCTCGCGGCGGAACAGCCGGAACCACATGAAGACGACGAAGCCCGCGAAGACGAACCACTCGCCGGTGTAGCCGAGGTTCTGGAACGCCTTGAGGTCCAGGCCGCTGCCCGGCGGGGCGGCGGCGGGCACCGGGGTCATGACCCCCTCGGCGGTGGGGGTCGTGATCCAGGCGTCGTACACCTCGTACGGGACCATGTTGACCAGCGAGGCCGCGCTGATCACGCCGAGCTGGCCCTGCGGCAGCCCGCCGGAGGCGTGCACACCCTTGGAGGTGGGGCTCTCGGAGGCCTGGAGTGCGCCCACCACGGTGACCTGCCCGGTCGGCGGGGCGGGGATCCGGGCGGTGTCGGCCGGGGAGCCCGCGTCGCCGGGCAGCCAGCCACGGACGACGGGCAGGGCCTTGCCGCCGTCCGTGCGGAGCAGGGTGAGGACGTAGAAGCCCTTGTGGTCGCGCAGGTCCCGATCGGGTACGAGCAGTTGGTGCCCTGTGTCGTAACGCCCGGTCGCGCTGGCCCGGCGGCCGGAGGTCTCGGTGCTCACCGGCAGCAGGTCGCTCAGCGGCCGTGCGGCGGCCGAGCGGGCGTCGTCGGCCTGTGTCTGCTGCTCGCGGTGCGAGTCGACGCGCGACTCGAAGCGACCGAGCTGCCAGCTGCCCATGAAGAGGCAGAAGGGGATGGCCAGCACGGTGAAGACGTTGATCCCCCACCAGCGGGGGGTCAGCAGGAACCGATACACACCACCACGGTACGGGCACGAGGCACCGGGACGGCACGGCCTTCTGCTCGGGGGTGTCCTCCGGCTGGAACATGCCCTGCTGGAGCGCCTCCTGGAGCTGCTC